>NZ_JBFUIU010001264.1:0-1869 GCF_056401695.1 Variovorax sp. P4_D9 | reverse complement strand
CGGCTGATCTTGCCGTCCTTCAAGGTGAACACGTGGACCCATTCGCTGTCGAACACGGTCCCGTTCGGAAGCGGCCTCACGCGCTCCCAGCCGAGCACTGTCACGTGATTCGGCCCTTCGAGGAATTCGCGCGGTTCGAACTGCTGGATGTCATCGTTCTGGGCCAGGGTGGTGAACCAGGCCTCCACCGCCTTCTTGCCGGTGAACTTGCCCCCGTACGGGATGCCGGTGCTGGGGCTGGCGTGAAATTGCCAGTCCACGTCGTCGGTCAGTGTGGCCAGGATTCCGGGAACGTCGCGGCGTCCGAATGCGGCGTAGGCCTGCTGGACGACTTCGGTCGGGGTGCTCATGTCGTGTCCTCCATGCTGAACAGGGGAGTTCAAAATCTAGTCACGCGAGCCCTCATTTCAACCCGGTGCGCGCCCGCGGACCTGCGCCCATAGCGCCCGCAGCCTTCGAGCGCGGTCCTCGAACAGAAACGAGCCGGCCAGCGCGAGCAGGCCGGAGACGATGCCCGTCACCACTGCCTCCAGACGAGGGATGGCGTAATGGCCTGGATGCGAGAAGGAGTCGCCGATCATTGTCAGGATGCCGACGAGCAGCGCGTTGCCGTAGCGATTTGCGTACAGCTTCGTGGCCGGCGTGAAGGTCAGGACCACCGCGAGAATGCCGGTGAACAGGCCGGTCTGCAAAGCGAGCGTCCAATGGGGGATGCTCAGGATGTTCCCGAGGCTCCCGGGCATGCAGGTCATGCAGGCGCTGGTCGGCTGCCAGAAACGCTGGACGAACAGGATGAAACGACGCTTCCACGAAATCGGCATCACGGGGATCCCTTCAATGCACCGGTCGACATCATCCGTCGACGCGGGCCGCGGTTCAACTCTCCGGAGGGCTCAGGCTGCAGGCTGCCCCGCTTCGTACCAGCCCTGCGTGCGGTTCACGACCGCCACGACCGCAAGCATGACGGGCACCTCGATGAGCACCCCGACGACGGTGGCAAGCGCCGCGCCGGACTGGAAGCCGAAGAGGCTGATGGCGGTGGCGACCGCCAGTTCGAAGAAGTTGCTTGCGCCGTTCAGGGCGGAGGGGCCGGCGACGCAGTGCTTCACGCCGAGCCTTCGGTTGAGCAGGTAGGCAAGACCAGAGTTGAGCACGACCTGGACGAGGATTGGCACCGCGAGCAATGCGATGACCAAGGGCTGGTCCAGGATGGCCTCGCCCTGGAACGCGAACAGCAAGACCAGGGTCAGCAGCAGCGCCGCCATGGAGAGCGGGCCCAGCTTGGCGGCCACGGCCTGAAAGTGCCCGACCCCGCGGCGAAGGAGCGCTTTTCGCCAGAGCTGCGCAATGATGACCGGAACGACGATGTAGAGGCCCACCGAGACCAGCAGGGTGTTCCAGGGAACGGTGATGGAGGATAGGCCCAGCAGCAGCGCGACGATGGGCGCGAAGGCGACCACCATGATGGCGTCGTTCAGGGCGACCTGCGACAACGTGAAGTACGGGTCGCCCTTGCAGAGCTGGCGCCAGACGAAAACCATCGTGGTGCACGGAGTCGCTGCGAGCAGGATGAGCCCGGCCACATAGCTGTCGAGCTGTTCGGCAGGAAGGTACGGCGCGAGGACGTGGCGATTGAACAGCCAACCCCAGCAGGGCCTAGCAGCATCGGAATGATCTTCACCCAGATGAGGACACCCACCGGCAGGTTGACCTTGGCAACTTCGAGGCTGCCCACGACCCGGAAGAAGCCGGGCAGGACCTGACCTAGCGTGATGTCCGCGACGATGCACAGGGCCACCCACACTGTCAGGTAACGTTCGAAGAAGCCGATGGCGGGCTTGACGGGCGCCGCAGCAGCGATCGTAGATG
>NZ_JBFUIU010001263.1:0-1869 GCF_056401695.1 Variovorax sp. P4_D9 | reverse complement strand
GAGGTAGTTGATCGCGGTGGGTCTCTGTCTTGTCGCGCGAACCTGAGTCGGTCGACGGCAGCCTTCGACAGAGAAACAGACCTAGGAATAGGTGGCGCCCCCGGTAGCGCTCAACGTCGCACCGGTTATGTGACTCGACGCTGCCGAGACAAGAAAAACGGCAGCATCTGCGACGTTCTCCGGCCGAGCCAATCCGAAAGGCGCCTGCGATGAAATCCTGTCGAAGACCTTCTGCCGGATGGGCGTCAGCTCGCCCCCGGCGAAGCGTTCGTAGACCGGCGTATCTTCGACCAGCGTGACTCCGAGGGTATTCACGCGGACCAGAGACCGCGAAAGCTCCTTGGCCATGACTTTCGCCGCCATGATCAGACCGGCCGAGTGGAATGCCACTGTCGTCTGCCCGGGGGTTGGGAATCGACCGCCCTCCGATGTGATGAAGAGTATTGCGCCGCTTTTTTGCTCGAGCATGTATGGGACAACCGCGTGCACGGGGTTTAGTTTGATGCGAACGGTCTTCGCGATCTGGTCCGCGACAGCATTCGGATCAACCTCTGCAAAGATGCCTTGAGCAGCCGGCGGAGCACCAGCGCTTGCGACCAGGATGTCCACCTTCCCAAATTCTGAAACGGCTCGGGCCACCATTGCGCGGGTGTCGGCAGAGTCTTCAATGTCTGCAGACAAGAACAGGCCATGGCCGCCAGCCGCCTCAATCGCCCGCACAACTTCGATTCCCGCGGTCTTGTTGCGCCCGGTGGCCACGACGATCGCGCCCTGGCTGGCCAGTTTCAGCGCCACCGCACGGCCGAGTCCGGCTGTCGCGCCCGTCACGATGGCGACTTTGCCGCGCACACCTTCGCCTCGCTCGCTCAATTCTGCGTTCGGATCAACTTCATTCATTCTGGTTGCCTCGATTGGTTTACAGCCCTTGACGCTGTTCGCACGTCGGGAGCGTGTCAGTGGCTCTTGTGAGATCGGACGCACTAGCAAGCGCGACATGGTTGCCGGCCCTCGACGCGCAAGAAGCACTTTACCTAGACGAGCCGCCCGCGTCGGTTGGATTTACTGACCTAAGCGTCAGGCGCTGCCGGCCTCTGCAGCCGGACGGTTCACACCAGAGCCTCAAACACGCACGGCTTCACATCCTCCACGATGAAGACAACGGGATAGGACGCCAGACTTTCGCATTAGGTTCGGCGAACGATAAAAGGCCTTGCCATGGCCCTTTCCATGCCGCTAACGCCGTGTTCGATGTCAGTGCCCGGCCACGAATCAAATTCTTAGAGATCAGAGGCCGCTGCCCCGCGGGATGAAATACACGGGCAATCAGTTCGCTCCGCCGCCTCAAGCAGTTCATGAGGGGGCAGCACGCCTTCGCTACGCAGTGCAGCAGAGTCGGCTTGTGTGCGGTCGACGGCCCAATGGGGGYGGTCTTCGCTATGGTAGGCTGCGAATCCTCATGGAACTTCGACATCTGCGTTACTTCATCGCTGCGGCTGAAGAAGAACATTTCGGCCGCGCCTCGGAGCGCCTGCACGTCACGCGGCCGGCTGTGTCACAGATCGTCGCGGATCTCGAGGATGAATTGGGTACGGTGCTGTTCGAACGGCTTGCGCATCGGGTCAAGCTCACTGCGGCGGGCCGTGCCCTTCTGCCACAGTTGCAGAAGATCATGGAAGAGCTCAACCACGCACTCACCGTGGCGAAGCGAGTCGGCGAAGGGAAGACCGGCGCTTTGAGCATCGGCTATGGCTCGCTGACGCTTCTGCACCCGCTTTTCCGTGCGGCAATCAGGCAATTCCACGACACTTTTCCTGACGTCACGCTCTCGCTGCTCGAAATGCCGACTTCGGAACAGGTGAAGGCGATTAC
>NZ_JBFUIU010001262.1:0-1878 GCF_056401695.1 Variovorax sp. P4_D9 | reverse complement strand
GGCTTCTTCCAGCAGGGCATGGAGCCGCGCCACTTCGCGGGCTGCAGCCTCGCGCTGTTTCAACCCTTCAGCCGCCAACGCCGTCACCTGCTGTTCCAGCGATTCGCGGGCCTGCTGCGAGGAGGCGAGGGCCTGGTCCAGGCTGGCCCGCGCCTGCGCGAACGCCGCCTCGCGCTGCGCGAGTTCGCCCTGGTTGCGCACCAGTTCTTCTTCTTTCGCTTGCTGCTCGCCGCGCGCGGCTTCCAGTGCGGCTTCCTGCACCTGCTCGGCTTCGCGCCTTGCCGTCTCCCATATGAGCCGCGTCGCGTTCCGGACGCTCACCGGCACGCCTTCTTCATCTTTGCCCGCCGAAAGACCCGAAGAGGCCGCGCCACCGGCCACCCACTGCCCCAACGATGCAAACCAGCGTTCCAGCATCGGACTGACCGTGTTCGGCGAGCCGCGCCCCAATCTCTGCCGCACGCGCTCGATGGTGGGCCTGAGGCCCTCGGCGAGAAGCTGGTCGGCCGCCGCCCCGACATCGGGTTCCTGGATGCCGCGGGTCCTGATTTCCCGGATGTCGTTCATTTTCCGACCCTCGTACTTTTCGGACTTCAACCGCCCTGCCCCGCCGATCTTGACCCTCGCGATGGCCGGCGGACGCGTGCCCATGATCGTTCGCCAACGCAAGCTCCTCGAGGTCGCCCATGAATCCTGCTGACAGTGCCGTCGTCGAAGGCCTTGATGCCTTTGAAACGCGACCACGCGCTGCTCGATCCTGGCCAGCTGTCCGGGATGGCCGAGGAAGCCGCCCACGACCTCATGGCCGAGGGCGAATCGGACAACACACGCCTCGCGTATCGCGCCGCCATGCGCTACTGGGCGGCCTGCTTCGGCGCGCGCTACGGCCGGCAGATGGCGCTGCCGGTTCCGGTGCCCGTGGTGGTCCAGTTCATCGTCGACCACGCCGAGTGCTCGACCAAGGCGGGACTCGAGCACCAGCTCCCGCCCGCGATCGATGAGACCCTGGTCGAGGCCGGCTTCAAGGGCAAGCTCGGTGCGCCGGCGCTCAACACCCCTGGTGCACCGGATCTCAGTGCTCTCGATGGCCCACCATCTGGCCAAGCAGCCCAACCCCTGCACGGACTCCGCGGTGAAGGCGCTGCTCAGCAAGACCCGCAAGGCCTACGCAAAGCACTGGGTCGCATCGCCCAACCCAACATCGTCGCCACCATCGGTACCAGGCTCCATCCGGTCAGGCCTCATCGGAACAAGCATCCACCTGAGTTCGACCAAGCCGTCGTCGGTACCAGAGGTGTCCGCCAAGTGTGGCTCTGTCGRGACGAYGCTCCGTCAGGACYTGATCCCCTCCCCCGCTGCGGCGGGGCGGCSGCGCCGGAGAAGATCGGTCCGGATTTGCTCCATCAGGAATCGCGCTCGAGCAGGACCGTGATTCCACAGGAATATGTGCCGCGGGAACCTCATCGTGCGGGGGCAGATTCCGGTGGGAGCGAGCCCCACGGGGAGGTCGCCATGAGTGGGGGGAGCACCGCTTTCTCATGATATACCGCGCGCCTCAGATCCGGACCTGCTGGGTCTGAATGGGCTTGGGTACGGGAAAAATGAAGTTCGTCGAAGACAATAAAGATCGTCGGAGAGGCCTACCTCGGGCGGCAACTTCGACGATCCGGTCACCGTTTCACAACCGTACGGAACACAGGCGGAGCGAGGCACGTTCCGCTTTTCGGCTCGCGCACTGGTCGAGGCCGCCCCGCTGTCGAGTCAGGCATAGCGGCTCGCACAGGACTGGCGATGGGAGCTTCAGACTGAGCTCGGACGTCCTGCCCGCTGGCTCAACTACGTGGCCCGCGGGCGCGCTCACTGAGGCCTGTATTGCGC
>NZ_JBFUIU010001261.1:0-1886 GCF_056401695.1 Variovorax sp. P4_D9 | reverse complement strand
GCGCAATGCCAGCCAGGTCCTTGGCCTGAATGCCCGGCCACCAGGGCGCAGTGTTGCGGCGCTGGCACTCGAAGGCAATCACGTCCTGGTGGTCGATCCAGTAGTCCACGTCCCAGCCGCCGGGGCGTATGGTTTCCAGAGACTCGGCCAGTTGAATGGCCGAGATGAAAATCGCCTCTGACTTGGCTTCGTGAACGGCGGTGTGCATGCGCTGCACCCACGCCGCGATACACCGGTAGCGCCATTCGTTGAACTGGCGCCACACGGGGCTCTCCCAGTCCTCCTCTTCGGGGATGGCGTGTCCCGATTCCTTCGTGAACATGCCCTGGCACGTCGCGCAGTAGCAGGCATCGGTGTCCCAGGCGGCGAACTTGCCCTGGTTGTTCCAGATGCCGTCCGCGTCGTAGGTCAGCACGATCTCCTGCACGATTGCCACCATGCGGTCGTGGTAGTAGCCGGCGTTGGGGCAGGTGACGTAGTTGCCGCTGACGTCGAAGAAGTTGCCCTCCCGGTCGCGGGCAAACCAGTCCGGGTGCTCCTCTGCGAGCTCGCGCGGCGCGCAACTCGGGTCGACGCGGGCCAGCACCCGCAGGCCCTGTCGATGTGCCTCGGGGATGATCTCGGCCAGCAGGTCGCGCTGGCCCAGCGCCTCGCTGCGGCGGTGGCCGTCGACACGGGTCTGGTAGAAGGCCACGATACCGCCACCGTTGATGCAGAAGGCAGTCGCGCTGTAGCGTTTTACGTCATCGACCAGCGCGCGTGCGTCCACCAGTGGCTCGTCACCCTCGCGCAGGTTCAGCAGCAGCACCCGGTTGGAGCCCTTCCACCACGGCGCGCCTGTGTCGGCCTGGGTTGTGTCTATTGTCATGTATCTTGTCTCCGCGTCCGCGATGTGGACTATGATTCACTGGTTGCCAAAAACGGCAGCCTCAGGGAGATTAGCGACAACGACAAGCAATGAGGTTCCCCTGGTGGCGGAATGGTCCACATAGTGGCCGCATTGAGGCACCAAGAAATGACGATGGCCGAAGTTCCTGCCAGCCGCGGCACCCAACTCATCTCGCGCAGCGCAGCGTTGCTCCGGCTGATCGCGAATGCCAACCACCAAGGTGCGCGGCTGGTCGACCTCACCCGTCATTCCGGGCTGGAGCGGCCGACAGTAAGGCGCATCCTGCAAGGTTTGATCGAAGAAGGCCTGGTCCGTCAGCACGATGGCGACAGACGCTATTACCTGGGCGTGCTCATGTTCGAGCTCGGACTTGCCGCGGCCCGCGGCATCGACATGCCGGCCATCGCCGCGCCCTCGCTAGATCGCATAGCTCGAGAGACCGAGGACACCGTCTACCTGGTACAGCGCAGCGGTCTCGACGCGGTGTGCATCGATCGGCGTGAAGGTAGCTTTCCGGTTAAGGTGCTCACCATAGATATTGGTGCGCGCCGCCCGCTCGGCGCTGCTGCGGGCGGCCTCGCCATCCTGGCGGGCCTTCCACTTGAGGAACAGCAATTCGCCCTCGCGGCTAACCGCAGCCAGATGGAGTCCTACGAAAAGCTCTACGGCAGATCGCTKGAGGCTGCCGTGGAAGACACCGTTCGTCGCGGCTTCGCACTCATGCCCATCAACGTGGTCCCGTACGTGAGCGCAGTGGCAGTCCCGATTCCTAGCCGCACCGGCACACCTCTTGCGGCGCTCAGCGTATCGGCGCTGTCAAATCGGATAATCGAGGGTGAACGTTTTGTTCGCATCGCCGGCCTGCTGCGTAGCGAAGCTGCTGTCATTGCCGCGGCGCTGCATGCTCCTGCCTGGATTTCCTCAGTTTCCGAGGCGCACTTCTAACGGATTGAGAATCCGACACAGGAGAGGACGGCAGCKAAGTGTGACCCTGATG
>NZ_JBFUIU010001260.1:0-1887 GCF_056401695.1 Variovorax sp. P4_D9 | reverse complement strand
ACTAACGTCAGCAAGGCCGATGCTGGCCGTGTACTCGACTCGACACTTGAAAACCTGACGCGGGCCCTGGCACGTGGGGAAGCCGTGCAGCTCATCGGGTTTGGCAATTTCACCGTCGCGAGCCGTGCCGAGCGTACCGGCCGCAATCCATCGACCGGCGAGCAGATGACAATCAAGGCGAGCAAGGCGCCGAAATTCACGGCAGGCAAAGCCCTGAAGGATGCTGTCAACGCGTGACATCCTCCCCGCCCTTGAAGGACGAGGATTCCTGCCGAGGCGTGCTTCGCGTTACGCACGGCCTGCCTCTTGAGAAACCAAGGTGATGGAGCCGGGGGTCATGCTGCCGGGGTGACGGCAAAGCCCAGCGCAGCGGCGCGGCGTTTGAGTGCCGCTACGCTGCGCTGGCGCTGTTGTTCCTCGTAKYGKTSYTGGCCCTGGTCGACGAATTCTTCGCCGCGCGTGARCATGAAGTAAATCATTCGGGCCAACTTGTGGGCGACGGCCGTGTTGGCGCTGGGCTTGTCCATGCGGGCGCACAGGCGACGGTAGAAGGCGCCGAGTGCCGAGCGGTTGCGTGACAGGCTCATCACGGCCAATTTGAGTGCCTGGCGCACCCGGTTGGTCGAGCGCCGTGTGCGTGCCGACAGCACCTTGCCCCCACTGATCTTGGTGCCCGGGCACAGGCCCAGCCACGAGCAGAAGTGCTTGACGTTGGCGAAGCGGCTCAGGTCGGGCCCRATTTCAGAGAGCACCGTCAACACGGAGCTGACGGCCAGCCCATTGATACGGGTGAGGTCGACTCCGGCCCAGCGTGCCAGCGCCGTGCGCAGGTCGAAGGCGGGGGTGTTCTTGCCGCCGCGTTTGCCGGGGCCAGTCAGTTCGACSTCGTGACGCCGCAGCGTCACCAGCAGCGACTCGATCTTGGCATCGCACTCGAGCACACGCTGCGCCASGCTGTCATACATGGCCAGCGCCTGCGCCARTACGAACAGGTGCTCCTCGCGCCAGTTGCCCGTCAGSGCTCGCTCAATTTCGGCCATGCTGGCCTTGACTCGGCCATWGCGGTGCCGCGCCAGCGCGTGCGGGTCACGCTGGCCAGCCACGATGTCGCGGATRACGGCCTGGCCGGTCATGCCCATSACATCGGTGAGCACCTCGGTGAGCTGCAGRTTCATCTGCACCAGMGCYTTCTGCATGCGYTGMACCCAGCTGGCCTGCTCGGCMAGCAGCACCTCGCGCTGGCGYACCACCGCRCGCACYACACAGACCTCGTCGCCGGGCCGCCARGCCGCGCGCAACAGGCCCAGGCTCATCAGCTTCTGCAACCACTGGCAGTCCTGCACGTCGCTCTTGCGTCCGGGCACGTACTTCATCTGCCTGGCATCGACCAGCCAGACCTTCAGGCCGCGCTGCTCGAGCACCTCGTACACCGGGATCCAGTACACGCCGGTGGACTCCAGCGCCACCGTGTCGACGCCGCACGCGATGAGCCATTCGGCCAGCGCGTTCAGGTCATCGGTCATCGCGCCGAACTCGCGCACCGAATCCTCGGCCAGGTGCGGTGGCACCGCCACCCAGTGGCTCGAGGCGCCGACATCGATGCCGGCCGCATTGGGAAATACCTCGTCTTCTCGCTTGCGCACTGCCATGGCTTGCTCCAACATCGTTGATGAACGGCAGCGCCATGGGAAACGCCGAATTCGACTCGATCTCTTGAACGGGATGCGCATCGCTGCGCTCACCACTGTCGCCGACGAATCCCGGACCATGCTCTTAAGCGGGCTCGCCAAAGCTCGCACCATTGATGGGTCGGTCATATCGGCGCTGCCGCTCACCTTGTAGCGCAGGTCGGTTTCTCTGCCAACGCCTGGCCCGCGTGCGGGGTTG
>NZ_JBFUIU010001259.1:0-1896 GCF_056401695.1 Variovorax sp. P4_D9 | reverse complement strand
GTACTGGGCAACTCCATGGGCGGCATGCAGACCTGGATCTGGGCCCAAAAGTACCCTGGCTTCATGGATGCGGCCGTACCGATGGCGTCATTGCCCACCGAGATGTCCGGTCGAAACTGGATGATGCGGCGCTTGATCATCGACGCTATCCGCAAAGATCCGGATTGGAAAAATGGCCAGTACACCGAGCAGCCCCCCAGTCTGCGGTTTGCCTCCGTCTTCTTCGCTATCGGCACCAACGGGGGCGATCAGGGCTTGTACAAGGTGGCACCCACCCGCGAGAAGGCTGATGCGGTGCTCGACCAGCGGCTGAAGGAGCCGTTCCACGGCGACGCCAACGACCACCTTTATCAGTGGKAAGCGTCGCGCCACTACAACCCGTCAGGCGGGCTGGAACACATCGAGGCCGCGCTGCTGGTGATTAACTCGGACGACGACGAACGGAATCCGCCGGCGCTTGGCCTTCTGGAGCGCGAAATCCGACGCGTCAAGAAGGGCCGTGTGCTGTTGATCCCTGGCAGCCCTGACACCTTCGGCCACGGTACGCCGGCGCGGGCCAAGTTCTGGAAGCAGGATCTCGAGGCGTGGCGTACTGTGCCCCGCGCTCCGCGCTGAAGAGCGATTCACCCCCTTTTATTCAGGAGTGCACCCATGCCACGTTTTGCCGCCAATCTCAGTATGCTCTATCCCGAGGTGGATTTTCTCGACCGTTTCCAGGCGGCCGCACAGGACGGCTTCACAGCGGTCGAATACCTGTTTCCCTACGCATTTCCGGCTGAAACGCTGGCGCGGCAACTGGTTGCCCACGGATTGCAGCAGGTCTTGTTCAATGCCCCGCCAGGTGACTGGGACGCCGGCGAGCGCGGCACCGCCTGCCTGCCCGGACGCGAGGCGGAATTCCGCGGAGGATTTACCAAGGCGCTCGAGTATGCGCAGGTGCTGGCGTGCCCTCGCGTACATGTGATGGCAGGGCTTGCGCCTGAAGGCCTGGAGCGTGCGCGGCTCCAGGCGACCTACGAGGCCAATTTGGCCTGGGCCGCCGAGCTGGCCGCGAGCGCCGGCCGCGACGTGTTGATCGAGCCGATCAACCGGCGCGACATTCCCGGCTTCTTCTTGAACCGGCAGGACGAAGCTCACCGCGTCGTGCAAGCGGTAGGTGCGCGCAACCTCAAGGTGCAGATGGATTTGTACCACTGCCAGATCGTCGAAGGTGACGTCGCGATGAAGCTGCGCCAGTACCTGCCGACCGGCCGGGTCGGCCACCTGCAGATCGCCGGCGTGCCCGAACGCCACGAGCCTGACCTCGGCGAACTGAACTACGACTACCTGTTCGATGTGATCGATGCGCTCGGGTTCGACGGATGGGTCGGGTGTGAGTACAGACCCAAGGAAAACACGTTGGCCGGCTTGCGGTGGCGCACCCATCAGCTTGAAATCGATCCAGTGCGCGTCCCCGCCCGCAAATAGTCGGGAAGGACCATCAGCCTGAGCAGAGCGTCGAGCGACTCACGCGGGGGTGACAAACCATGATCGTCCAGGTACCGCACGAGTCGCCTTTCGCGCTCGGATCCGGAGTGCGCCGCCGCGCGAGAGGCGTGCGGCATGGCACGCTGAGGGAACAACGTCAGCGCATGTTGGTCAGACATGCGAGTCCGTTTTTGCCGTTGATGTTCATGGCATCCGAGCCACAGATGCCTTCGCGACATGAGCGCCGGAAGCTCAGACTCGGGTCGATGGCTTTCAGCTTTCGAGCAACATCCGCTCCTCATCCCCGACCTCGGTTTCGAAGACCTGCAATCTCGGCCTGACATCAACGTCCGGGTCGTAGCGGAAGATGCGGAAGGTGTGCATGGCGATGCTATGCGCATCGTAGCCCCGAAGCGGACATTGCGAGAG
>NZ_JBFUIU010001258.1:0-1908 GCF_056401695.1 Variovorax sp. P4_D9 | reverse complement strand
CGGCTCCCCCACCCGCGCCAGCTCCAGCTCCAGCTCCAGCTCCAGCTCCAGCTCCAGCTCCAGCTCCAGCTCCAGCTCCAGCTCCAGCTCCAGCTCCAGCTCCGGCACCGGCACCGGCACCCGCTCCAGCTCCGCCACCCGCTCCCGCTCCGCCACCGGCTCCAGCACCGGCCCCTGCACCTGGTCCGCCGCCACCACCAGCGCCGCCCCCGGCCCCACCACCTCCGGCACCAGCACCTGCGCCCCCACCGCCCGAGCCGCCGCCTGCTCCGCCACCATCGGCCAAGCTTCCAGTCCCACCACCGCTCGCCACGGCCGCGGCACGCAGCGCAATGGAGCCCGTCCCGCGGGTGCTGGCGAGCGATGAACCGGTGGCCGCTGATTGCTGCGTCAACTGGCCCGGCGACTGCGTCGTGCTCAAGCAAACAGCCTCGCCGAAGGGGTTGTAACGATCACAGKGCAGATTGCCTACGGCTCTGGACTCTATCCCCGAGCGAAGCACCTGCGAGGTCTCAGGCGCCCTCGTTCGCACCGGCGCATCCTCAACGGCCGCTGTTGGGAGAGGCGCTCGGGGAACGATCTCGATCGTGGTCGCCGCCTCTCGCCTCGGCTCGCGTCTCTTCGGAGTCGACGCGACGACCTGGTCGCGACGCCGAGTGCTTGACAACTGCTTGGGTACAGCGCGTTCCGGCTTGGCCGACGCTTCGACCCCGGTCGCCTCTTGCGTCGCAGACTTCACCGGTAGGTCCGCGCGAGCGTCGGCTTGCTGTTCTGGACCCGGCAGTGACGCGTCTTCGATCGTCGTCGCAGAGACAGGGCTCTGCGGCGCCTCCTGGGGCGCGGATGCAGGCGAGGCCTGCAGCGACACGGGCGGCGAGTTCGGGTTTGGCAGCCCCGAGTTCGCGACCGCGTCCCGAGCCTCGGGCGCCGTCTGAAACAGGAACTGCTGCGAACTCGGGACCGGCGCCTCACGGACCGTGCGGGTCGAATACCAAAACACGAAGCTCGCAGACAAGAACAAGAGGACGAACAACAGCAACAGCAGCGAAATGTCGATTCCTGGAGGCAGCGCGAGCCATGCGGCACGCTTCGGCTTGGCCTTCTGAAGCGGTGCGCGTGCAAGCGCGTGGCCCGCCTGTCTGGGCGGGGGCATGGCCCCGACCGCGCGCGCATCCGGCAACGTGGAAACGAAGGCCCCAGCGTCGAAACGTAGACCTGAGAACTTGCCCGCGCACCCATGGCAGTATCTGGCGCGGTCCTTGTTGGGTGTGTGGCACGAGTCGCAGTACTTCGTCATTTCCGGGCTCCTGCGGAACTTCGTGCGTCGTCACGACGCCAAGATGAGACGAGCCGCCAACAAGACCGGCGTCTCGTGGGGTCTGGCAACAGTCATAGCGCCGAAACACCGCCGTCTTCGCGTTCGCGCTGCAGCACGCCGCGTACGGAACGGCGATGGACTTGAGTGCCGAATCACTGAATTGGCTGTTGGCGCCGCAGGTGCCCTTGACATCACTCTCCCCCGTTGTGATGAACTCACATTGAACGCCTTTCTCACAAAAGGAGGGGCCGTTCTTGCAAGCCGGGGACTCATGAATTTGCCCCCTTTTGGTAACAGAGAGTTAATGCAGTGCCTCGGAGCCCGCCTCGCGCACCYGAACATTGAGCTACTGCCGAACGGCAACCTGCGACTTGAGAATGAGTCGCTGGGCGACAGCTAAGTGGTCGACGTGCATCCGATGCACCTTCGCCTGATGGCCGAGCGCTTGGGCCTTGTCCGCGAACTGTCCGCATCGCGTGTGGACGACTTGCGCGACCTGAGCCGCTATAAGCGCGCGCTGCTGATGATTCGTGATCGTGCCGAGCAACTGCACACAAACATCTATGGCCTGTCGCAGCATGGCCCCGCGA
>NZ_JBFUIU010001257.1:0-1909 GCF_056401695.1 Variovorax sp. P4_D9 | reverse complement strand
GGTGCACGGGCAGCCACGTAGACCAACGCGGCGACCTTGGGGTCGATACCGACTTCGCTGATGATCGTGCCCGCGAACGAATGGCCTACGAGCACTGTCGGCCCGTCCTGCAGCGCGAGGATTCGTTGCGTTGCGGCGACGTCGTCAGCAAGCGAGGTCAGCGGGTTCTGCACCGTCATGGCACGAAGTCCGGCGGCCTGCAGGCGGCCGATCACATCGCTCCAGCACGACTCGTCGGCGTAGGCTCCGTGCACCAGCACGACATTGCGAATGCGCGGCGCCGCGGTTTGCGCGCGGGCGAAGGGTGAAACCAGGGATGCGGCCGCGCCCGCGGCGAGCGCGGTCGAGAAGTGGCGTCGATTGATCATGGGAAAGCTCCTGTGAACTGACGAGGTGGTCGGTCAGGCGGGTGGCGGTCATGACCACCGAGTTAGCGACGAGGGACGGAGAGTTGACGGATGTCATATTCCGCTGAACCAGTTGTATCCCTGGTCTTCCCAATAGCCTCCGGGATTCGTATTGGTAACGAAAATCGCAGCGACGTGCTTCGCGCTCTTGAAGCCGAGCTTGGTCGGCACACGCAGCCGCAGCGGGAAGCCGTAGGCCGTCGGCAGCGCTTCGTTGCCAAAGTCAAGTGCCAGCAGCGTCTGCGGGTGCAGCGCGCTGGCCATGTCGAGGCTCGAGTAATAGCGGTCGGCACACTTGAAGCCGACGTAACGCGCCGTCGTGTCGGCGCCGATGCTCTGCAAGAAGGTATTGAGCGGAACGCCGCGCCAGTCGCCGATCGCGCTCCAGCCTTCGATGCAGATATGGCGCGTGATCTGCCCTGCTTTCGGCAGCGTGCGCAGGCGCTCGACAGTCCACGCCGTCTTGTCGGCGACGAGTCCCGAAACTTCGAGCCGCCAGCTCGACACGTCGACCTCGGGCGCGTCGAACTCGGCATAGAACGCGTTGAACGGGAACGGCTTCGTGACCTGGCTCGCCGCATAGGTCGGCGCGAGGCGGCTGCCGTTGAAGAGCCAGGCCTGCACGCGATCGTTCCAGCGCGACAACGCCCACAGGACCTTGTCGACCTGGTCGTTATCCTGCAGGTTGCAGCCGGACAGCATCGAGAGCGCGCCGACTGACAGCGACGAACGCAGCAGCAGCCGTCGCTCCAGATTCACGAGCTGCTTCTTGTGATCGGAGAGCTTGATCATGATGCGGTACGGTGAGAGGCCGGCGCGCGGCCGGTGACCATCGGCAGTAGCGTGCGCGGCACGAGAAGGACGAGCAGCAGATGGATCGCGACGAAGCCGACGATGCCGGCCATCGCCGCGAAGTGCACCTTGCGCGCGAAGTCGAAGTCGCCGAAAAGGCCGACCAGCCATGCCAGCTGCACAGGCTTCCAGATCGACAGCCCCGACGCGACGGCGAGCACGCCGAGCAGCAGCACGACGACGTAGGCGAAGCGCTGCACCGCGTTGTAGCGGCCGCCTTCATGCCGTAGCCGGAACGTCAGCGCGCGCCCGGCGTCGCGCATCAGGTCGCTGGCGCGGATCGGGAGGAAGTCGCGGTGGAAGTGGCCGCTGGTGATGCCGTAGAGCGCATAAAGCAGGCCGTTCACGACGAGCAACCACATCGCCGCAAAGTGCCACGCAATGGCGCCACCGAGCCAACCGCCGAGCGTCGCCCAGGCGGGGAACTGGAACGGCAGGATCGGCGACGCGTTGTAGATCGCCCAGCCGCTGGTCAGCATGCAGGCCATCGCGAACGCATTGATCCAGTGGGCGGCACGCACTGCCAGCGGGTGAATCATCGCGCTCTTCACGTCACATCGGCGGCGTGACGCCGTCCTTACCCGCGGAGATGAAGCTTGCAGACAGGCTTGCATCGGCTTCCTTCTTCGCGAACAACACAACCTTGGTGC
>NZ_JBFUIU010001256.1:0-1910 GCF_056401695.1 Variovorax sp. P4_D9 | reverse complement strand
GTGCTGACCTGCGATGTTGTGGGGTCGACCGCCCTGTCGCAGACGCTCGACCCCGAGGACCTGCACGAAATGCTCGCCGACTTCCAACGGGTCTGCCAGGAGACGGCCGAGCGCTACGACGGCTACATTTCGCAGTTTCTCGGCGACGGCGTCCAGATCTATTTCGGTTTTCCCCGCGCCCACGAGGACGATGCCCGGCGGGCCGTGAGTTGCGGGCTCGAGATCCTGCAAGGGACGGAGCAGCTGAACCTGGCCGCGGCGCGTCCCTTGGGGGCGCGGCTGCGGGTTCGCGTCGGCGCGGACACCGGGCGGGTGGTGGTCAGCCCGGTCGGCACGGGGGCCCGCCGCGAGAACATCGCGATGGGCGACGCCCCCAACATCGCGTCGCGCGTGCAGGCCCTCGCGGAGCCCGACACGCTGTGGGTCACCGATGCCACGTGGCGAATCGCCCATGACCACTTCCAGGGCGAGCCGCGGGGCGTCCACGAACTGAAGGGCGTGTCGGCGCCGGTCCACCTCTGGCGCGTCACCCGGGCCGGCGGCGCCGTCCCGGGCCTCGAGCGGGTCGACCTGCTGACGCTCTACGTCGGGCGCAGCCACGAGCACGCGCTGCTCGCAGCCCACTGGACGGCAGCCCGGTCCGGTGCTGCGCGATTCGTCACCGTTCGGGGCGAACCGGGCATCGGCAAGTCGCGATTGGTGGCCGAGTTCAGAGGCGAGGTGGCGACCCCTGAAACCACGGTGCTGGCCATCCGTTGCACGCAGTATGCGAAGAACAGCGCCTTTCTTCCGGTCATCGAACTGCTCGGGCGCGTGCTGGCGCTCGATGGCGCGGCCGACGCGTCCGAACGCCTGGACCGCATCGACCACCAGCTCGGCGTGCTCGGCATCGGGGCTGCGGACGCGGCGCCGCTGCTGGCGGCGCTGCTGTCGATTCCGGTCGACGACCGCTACCCGCCGCTGGAGCTGTCGCCCACGCGCCGCCGCGTGCGCACGATCGAGACCCTGGTCGCCGTCATCGAGGCCATCGCCTCCAGAAAGCCCACCATTCTGGTGGCCGAGGATGTTCACTGGGCCGACCCCTCCACGCTCGAGGTGCTCGACCTGCTGGTGGCCCGGGCCCGGCGGTTGCCGCTGCTCGGCCTTTTCACCGCCCGTCCCGAGTTCGAGCCGGCCTGGCCGGACGACGAGGCGACGCCGCTGGTCGACGTCTCGCGGCTCGACCATGCCGAGGTCGAGGCGCTGGTTCGCCACGTGGCCCACGGCAAGCCGGTTCCGGGCGACGTGATCCGCGAGATCATCCAGCGCTGCGACGGCGTGCCGCTGTTTGTCGAGGAGGTGGCGCGAGCCGTGATCGAGACGGGCGTGCTGCAGGAAGATGAATACTCGTGGACGCTGACCGGGGCGATGCCGCTGGATCTGATCCCGGCCAGCGTCGACGCCTCGCTGATGGCGCGCATCGACCGCCTGGGCGACGCGCGCGGCACCGCGCAGCTGGCCGCCACGATCGGGCGCGAGTTCACCTATGCGCAACTCCGCGCCGTCAGCGAGCGCACCGAGAGCGAACTGAAGGAGGACCTCCTGCGCATCCTGGCCGCGGGCCTGGCCTGGCAGGTGACTGCGACCTTGCCGACGACCTTCGTCTTCAAGCATGCGCTGGTGCAGATGGCGGCCTACGAGTCGCTGCTGCGCTCGACGCGTCAGCGCTTCCATGAGCGGATCGCGCGCGTGCTGCTTTCCGACTTCGGCGGCGAGGTGGCGCTGCGCCCCGAAATCGTGGCCCGCCACCTGTCGGGCGCCGGCCACCACGCCGAGGCCAGCGACCACTGGTTTGCGGCTGGGCAGAGTGCCCTGGCGCGGATGGCCGTTCCCGAGGCGCACGGGCACTTCACCCGGGCGCTCGACGGCCT
>NZ_JBFUIU010001255.1:0-1914 GCF_056401695.1 Variovorax sp. P4_D9 | reverse complement strand
GTTCTGGAAGCCCGCGAACGTGAGGGTTCTGCTGCTCGCGGAATCGCACGTGTACACCAGCGATGCCGACCGAAACATCACTATCCCGCCTATTTCAGAACTACCGGGCTATCCGACGCAATACTCGAAATTCGTGTACTGCCTCGGATACGGTGAACGAACACTGACCAACAGCGCTGTTCATCCAAGGCGCGACGGGACGCCTCAGTTCTGGAAGATCTTCTTCAGCTGCAACAACCCGATTTCGTGCACCGATGACTTCAAGTCGATATTGGGGCAAACACCCACCCACCAGCGACTTCAAAACAAAATCAATCTGCTGAAGGAACTGAAGGCAAAAGGAATTTGGCTTGTCGATGCGAGCATCGTCGCCCTCTACAGAGATGGCGAAAAGGCTCCGAACATGAGCGCGGCGCTTCAGGAGTCGTGGCGGTCGTACACGCGCGATATCGTCATCTCGTCAGGCGCTGAGCATGTGATTTGCATTGGCAAGGGGGTCGCCGGCATTGTTGAAGACGACCTGACAAAGCACTTTCGCGGACGGTATACGGTGATTCCTCAGCCAAACGCCTTTCTTCCTTCCGAGGGGCATATGGAGAACTTCAGAAGATACAGCAGCATCTGCTGTCGATGACGCTCGGTTGTTGGTCACCCGTTCGGGAACTGTTCCGCAATACCCCCTTGCTTCATTTCGCGCGCGCAAGAATCCGTGCTCGAGCACTCATCTGGGCTGCGCAGCAGTAGAGGCCGATTTGCCGCTTATTGAGACGTACAACGCGCGGAGGTCTGAGAGTGCGCCCACCCGGTTGCGGACGGAGATTCCACCCATGCCCTACGAGGGGCGGATCGGTGCTCCCTTGACTTGGCTCTTGGCGAACCCGGGCTATGACAGTTCGCCTGGCTACGTGTTCAACCATCCGCCGCCCCTGACCCCGGGGTGGCCCATGCAAAGCTTGGCACCGGAGTATCGGGAGGGCTACGGGAAGTGGACCTGGGATCGTTTACGTGAACTGCGTGAGGCCTTGGGCGATCAGCATGTCAGCAACAACGTGCTGGCCGTTCAGTTGTGCCCGTGGGCCTCCAAGAAGTTTGATGCAGGATTGCGACTGCCGTCGCGCGAATATGCTCGGAAGCTCGTGTTGCACCAACTGGATATTGGCTCGCAGTTCGTGTTGGTCCGCAGCGAAGCGGCTTGGCGCGAACTTGTTCCTGAGCTCGCTCAAGTGATGCTCGCGCGTACTGCACACACGCTGACGGCACACCTTTCGAGGGGCAACTTAGGCCAACACTGGGATGCGGTGTACCGAGCGGTCTCGGGAAAGACAGCCTAAAGGAAGAATGCAGGCCGGAGCCATGAACAGTGGTCCCAAAAGCGACGGCGTTTCTTTCCCCTTGTGGCTCGGCGACGGCAACTAGATCCGACCCAGCTCGGCGACTGGCGTGAGGACTGGGATTGGCGAGCAAACGACAACATGGCGTGYCCCGCGCGTCAACGCGACGTAAAGATTTTGAGCGGTCATCGATTCAGGATGGAGCACCACTGAGACGTCCGCCTCCAGGCCCTTAAGCAGCAGTGTGCTTCCTACCGAACGTCGTGCAATAGGCCGACTGCGGTGCCGATTTCGCTCGCGGGCATGAACGGCTGCGCTCAGAAGGTCGGTGCCTCCCCCGGCAGCGGCTTGCATGGCTGACCGGCAGCCGTGCAATACCTCTGGTCGGTACACGCGCGAGCCAGGCTGGTCCGAGAAGGCGTTGAGCACACTTAGCGCGCGCTCCATGGTCGGATCCGCGACAAATGCCACTGCCTCAGCCTCTGCCGGCGTTGGGGGAGTGCGGGCTCTTCCGCCGCGGAGGGACTCGACCCGTGTCTTCAAGGCTGCCGCGCCAACCCCTGTCATCACGCTGGACGCGAAT
>NZ_JBFUIU010001254.1:0-1918 GCF_056401695.1 Variovorax sp. P4_D9 | reverse complement strand
CACCACGGCTGCATGCGGGTTCCCAGGGGTCCGTTCCCACGCCCCAGGCCCCTCTAAAGCGCCCCTTTTGCAAGATCAATGCAGCGCCGAACGGCCCGCGCTTCGATTGGGCGTCCTTCGCGCAGCAGGCGCGTACGGTAGGCGCGCATCGCCTTGATCGCCTCTTCCATCACGGCACCAGCGCGATTCATGGACGTGATGCCGTTGCTCCGCAGACCGAGATGTGACACGTTGCCGCGCTCCTGCACCACGCTTTCAGCGCGGTTAGAAGAACGACGGTTCCTGCGGCGGTTGCTTCGGCTTGGCGCGCTCGCGCACCGGCGTCGCTTGTCTCCTACAGCATTTGTGCGCTCTTTGGACTACCGTCACAGGTGAAGGAGCAAGCCGGAATGACCAACCCCAAACCACCGCCGGATGATCCCGTGCAGCTTCCCGTAGAGCCGGAATTTCCCACCGACGACGCGCCAGCCAATCCGCACTCTGACGAAGGCGAGCCTGGCGCTGACGAGAACGCGGCCGGCTTCGCGAAGCCGAAGCTCTGACCCGCTGCTAGCCAAGCTAGCAGCTAGCCGCAGCGACGACCTGCGGCAACAGTTCTTCCGCGGGCGCCTGCAACACCACCGTGCCGCCGAAGTTCCGACCACGAGAAAACCGCCCTGGGCCGCAGCGTCCTGCGCGCGGGCCCGCGTCCAAGGTCAACGGTCGGCGTCGGGTGCAAACGCCAGTTCAAGCTCGTCGAGGGCCTTGCGGGCGAGTCGCAGCGCTTCCACGACTTGCTCGGGCGTTGCGGGGGGCATATGTGGAGCAGCGTGCAGCGCGTTCTTCAATCGTTCGCACGCGGCGTCCCATACAAGGAGCCCGCGGCGTCGCGCCATGTCCAGCTCCGTCATCAGACGTTCCTCTCCCGGCAAAGCCAGAAGAGACCACTATGCGCCCTTCTAGGAAGTTCGTCGGCGGCGCGCGGCTCGGCCCCACCTGCACGTCAGGCACAGGCGTCGCAGAGCCTCAAAGCCGGAGGCCCGGAGGCGAGCAATCGGGAACCCACTCGGAGGTGAGCACCGCGCCTAATTTCCGAGGGTAAACGGGGCGAACCCAACTCCGCGCGCGATGTCTAACCGTGGCAGGATGCCGCTCCGATGCGCCTGTGGGCGGCGTCAACCGAGAGCAACTCTGCGAGCCTCAAGGCGCCATATTTGGACGGCGCGCACGACCATGAGGAGACGAGAAAGCAATGCCGTACGAACTTCTAGAGCGCCTGTGCGTCGCTCGGACCCCCCTGACAATCGATAACCAAGCAGACATCGAAAAGCTGCAGGTATTGAAAGCTGCGCAGATGATAGAGGCGGACCTTCCCCCGGTGCTGTTCACGCGGGGGCACTATTGCTATGCAGCGCATGCGGTGGTGATGAGGGTGACCCCTCAGGGCCATACTGCCATTGAGAAACGTAGGGCTGAAAGGGCCCATGGGGAGCCCTGAGCGCGAATCCCCAGCGGTCATTTCAGTTTTCCACCACGCTCGCGTGACCCGCGACGCATGAAACGGGAACGGCCCACCCCGCGGAACCGGCTTTGCCGGCCCGCTGGGGTTGCCCCCGGAGAGGGGGGGCGGCCAACCGAAGTGGGCAAGCCTTGGGGGTGATCTTTGCGTGACCCGCGATGCATCAAACTTTGCTGTAATTGATGGGCGGCGTCCGGCAAAGAGGTCGGTTTGTACTTGGTGCCTCGAACCCGTATTTCAGTTGGACCCGCGGCTCCACGAGCACCCCGTACTGTCGCCTGGGGCTTGGCGCCCTTGAGCACGCATCTCAGACTTCGATGACGTGGGCCGCACGCCGATGTCGCCGCACATTGGAGGCGATCATGGAAGTCATCTATCCGCGCTGCGCGGGCCTGGACGTGCACAAGCAAACGGTGGTGG
>NZ_JBFUIU010001253.1:0-1919 GCF_056401695.1 Variovorax sp. P4_D9 | reverse complement strand
CGGGGAGCTCGGCGCCATTGTCGAACCACGAGGTGCCGGCGTGCGCGTCGATCAGCAGGATGGTGACGTCATCCCGGTCCGCACCCGCTGGCGCGTCGGCGTGAAGGAGAGTCATCGCTTCCTGCGCACTAGAGAGTGGCTTGGCGAGCACCTGCTGCAGCAGTTCCAGCTCGCGCTCCGACCCAGAGGGCAGGAGGCCGTCGGTGTAGAGGAGGATCCGGTCGCCCGCCAAAAGCTGGAGGCGTTCCTGCTGGAACTGCGCGTCCGCCGCCAGACCCAGCGCGGGTCCGGTGCGGCGGATCAGGCGCGTTTCGCGGCCATCGCGTGCGTGCAGCACAGGCGGATGGCCCGCCGATGCCAGCGTCAGGCTCGCGTCCGACGTATCCAGCAGGCCAAAGACGGCCGTCAGGAACAGGCCCGGCGCGGCGTGCGCCTCGCAGATCGAGCGGTTCACCGCGGCCAATACCTCCGCCGGTGGCAGCGGGAGGCGCGACGCCGGGTCCACCAGAACGAGCCGCTGCTTGAACAGCACCGAGAGCATCGCCGARGTCACCCCGTGGCCGGTGGCGTCGGCCAGGTAGAAGGCGAGGTGCTGCTCGCCCAGCCGGACCACGTCGTAGAGGTCGCCGCCCACATGCTGCCCCGGCCGGTAGACCGCCTGGATGCAATAGCCCTCCATTGGGGGTGGGCTGCGCGGCAGCAAGGCGCGCTGGATGACCTCCGCGCGCTCGAGATCGCGGCGCAGCACTTCGGAGGTCTGCTCGAGTTCGAAGACTTTGCGCTGCAGCTCCCGGTGCAGCTGCTGGCGGTCAGCCAGCAGTTGCCGCCGCTCGAGCGCATTGCGCACCGCGACCCCCATCTCCGCCGAGCGCGGCGACTTCGGCAGGAAGTCGAACGCCCCCAGCCGGATCGCGGCCACGGCCGAGTCGAAGGTCTCCAGCCCCGAAAGGACGATCCACATGGCATCCGGCACCGCCTGGCGTCCCCAGCGCAGCAGTTCCAGGCCGTCCATCCGCGGCATCATGATGTCCGTCAGCACCAGGGCGACGTCCGGGTGTTCCCGCAGAACCTCCTGCGCCGCGATGCCGTCGGCAGCCTCCAGGACCGGCTTGCAGCCGAGGTTCTCCAGTGTCAGCTTCACCATCAGGCGGGCCACCGGTTCGTCGTCCACCACCAGTGCGACGGGAGGGACAGGGTCGAGGTTCATCACATCCTCTAGCAGCTGGAGTGCCGTGCAACAAGGAATTCTCCGAGTCGGCGGGCGCAATGGCAAGCCACCGGCACATCTCCGACAGCACCTCGCTGTCTCGGACGGCGTGGCTAACCCTGCTGGCGCAGTTGCGTGGCGCGCTGGAGCACCTTGTCGATGGCCTTTTCCAGCGCGTCACGTTCTGCCGGCTCGAGCGCTTCCAGGAGGAAAGTCTCGCGCGCCTGCACCATGGGAACGATCTTGCGGTAGAGCGCGCGGCCGGCCGGAAGCAGACGCGCCAGCTGGCCACGACCGTCCTCGGGGTCCGGCGAGCGCTCGACAAGTGCTGCTTTCTCCATGCGGGCCAAGGCACGGCTGACGCGCATCTTGTCGAGGGTGGCCCGCTCCAGCACTGTGGCCGTCTTCACCGCACCGGCATCGCCGAGAGCCGCAAGTACGCGCCACTCGTCACGCGTCAGATCGAAGCGCTCCTCGTACACCTGGGCCGTCGCCTCGCCTACGGCTTCGGCAAGCTGCGCGAGGCGGTAGGGAAAGAAACTCTTCAACTCCATGCGTATATAGTAACACGTGACACTAAAACGTCCGGGACGTGAAAACTGGCCTCGCCTACGGCTTCGGCAAGCTGCGCGAGGCGGTAGGGAAAGAAACTCTTCAACTCCATGCGTATATAGTAACACGTGACACTAAAACGTCCGGGACGTGAAAACTG
>NZ_JBFUIU010001252.1:0-1920 GCF_056401695.1 Variovorax sp. P4_D9 | reverse complement strand
GCGCAGCGCGGTGCCGATCCGGTCGGGCTCGAAGATGTAGTACTCCAGATGGACGTGGTTGCGCGCCTCGCGGATCGCCTCGAAGATCGCATCGAAGGTGCGCGCACCGCCCGACAGCAATTCGGCCGATGTCGCGCCCGATACCGGCAGTCCGCAGGCCGCCATGCCGAGCGAGGCCATCTGGCGCAAGGCAGGCGGYGCCTGCTCCCTGGCTTCGCGCAGCATCGCCACATCGGCCGGGGCCAGCGCGCCGGCGCGGCTGCGAAGCCGCCGCAGGCGCTGCTTCCTGAGCCGCTGCGGCCCGAGGAAATAGTAAATCAGGAAGCCCGCGAACGGCAGCAGCGCCAGCGACAGGATCCAGCTCATCGTCGACACCGGCGCACGCTTCTGCATCACGATCCAGATCGACAGGACCGCGATGTAGCCGCTCCAGGCGAGGGAGAGGCCGGTCTTCCATTCCTGGCTGAGCTCGGGGACGATCAAGGGCGGGAATCTCGGGTGAAACGCAAAAGGCCGGCAGCAATGCTACCGGCCTTCTGATCGGACGATTCCGCCGCTGTGGCGGAAGTGGCTCAACCTGCCGCCGCTTCTTCGGCTTCGGGCTTGGCCCGGCCTTCCTTCTTCGGCAGCGGCTGGATGTCGAGCTGCACTTCCTCCTTGTCGTCGAGGTCGACGGTCAGGCGACCGCCCTCCTGCAGACGACCGAACAGCAGCTCGTCGGCCAGGGCACGACGGATCGTATCCTGGATTAGGCGCTGCATCGGCCGTGCGCCCATCAGCGGATCGAAGCCCTTCTTGGCGAGGTGCTTGCGCAGTGCGTCGGTGAAGGTGACGTCGACTTTCTTCTCGGCCAGCTGCGTCTCGAGCTGCAGCAGGAACTTGTCGACCACGCGCAGGATGATCTGCTCGTCGAGCGACTTGAAGCTCACGATCGCGTCCAGGCGGTTGCGGAACTCCGGCGTGAACAGGCGCTTGATGTCGGCCATCTCGTCGCCCGCCTGGCGCGGGTTGGTGAAGCCGATGGTCGCCTTGTTCATGGTCTCGGCGCCCGCGTTTGTGGTCATCACGATGATCACGTTGCGGAAGTCGGCCTTGCGTCCGTTGTTGTCGGTCAGGGTGCCATGGTCCATGACCTGCAGCAGCACGTTGAAGATGTCCGGATGCGCCTTCTCGATYTCGTCSAGCARSAGCACCGCRTGCGGMTKCTTSGTSAYSGCCTCGGTCAGCAGGCCGCCCTGGTCGAACCCGACGTAGCCCGGAGGCGCGCCGATGAGGCGGCTCACCGCATGGCGCTCCATGTACTCCGACATGTCGAAGCGGATCAGCTCGATGCCCATGATGTAGGCCAGCTGCTTCGCCGCTTCGGTCTTGCCGACGCCGGTGGGGCCGCTGAACAGGAACGAGCCGATCGGCTTGTCATCTCGGCCGAGGCCGGAACGCGCCATCTTGACCGCGGAAGCCAGCACTTCGAGTGCCTTGTCCTGGCCGAACACCACGCTCTTGAGGTCGCGCTCGATGGTCTGCAGCTTGCCGCGGTCGTCGTTCGAGACGTTGGCCGGGGGGATGCGCGCGATCTTGGCGACGATCTCCTCGACCTCGGTCTTGCTGATGGTCTTCTTGCGCTTGTTCGCGGGCAGGATGCGCTGGGCCGCGCCAGCCTCGTCGATGACGTCGATCGCCTTGTCGGGCAGGTGACGGTCGTTGATGTACTTGGCACTCAGTTCGGCGGCGGCCTGCAACGCGGCCACACCGTACTTGACGCCATGGTGCTCCTCGAAGCGCGACTTCAGGCCCTTCAGGATGTCGACCGTCTCCTGCACGGTCGGCTCTACCACGTCGACCTTCTGGAAGCGACGCGACAGGGCCGCATCCTTCTCGAAGATGCCGCGGTATTCGGTGAAGGTGGTCGCGCCGATGCAC
>NZ_JBFUIU010001251.1:0-1923 GCF_056401695.1 Variovorax sp. P4_D9 | reverse complement strand
GTGGGTGGTGGACGGCTCGGCGATGGTCAACCACTACTACTTCTACTGCGTGGACCGCGACTTCGGTGCTTTCTTCCTGAAGTTTTGCTCCTACTTCCCCTACAACGCCAAGCTGTGTATCAACGGTAACGAGTACGCCAAGTGTCAATTGCGCAAGCGCGGCATCGCCTTCGAGGCGCTGGACAACGGCGTGCTGTCCTGTGCAGACCCCCAGGCGCTGCAGCGCATCTGCGATGGCCTGGACGACAGGAAGATCGATCGGCTGCTGCGCAAATGGCTGGCGCGGCTGCCCCATCCGTTCGATCGGCATGATCGCAAGGCCGGCTACCGCTACGCCATCTCCTCGATGCACGACGGCAGCAGATTGCTCCACGCGGCGGCCAGCCAATAGTAGCCAGGCGCGGTCGGCGCCCGTCCGGGCACCGGCCGGAAGGTCGCTGGATCGACCTCGTCGATCTCCGACTTGGGCCGGAAATGCTCGACGTCGAGCGGCGCGCCGCCGTAGTCCATCTCGCAGTACGCGCACTTGTCGTGAAAAAGCGTATTCAGCGTCAGCTTGACCGGATCGGACTTGTAGACCTTGTACCGGCCGAAGGGCAGCGTCTTGCCGTCCTTGTAGTGATCGATGGCCGCACGCGTTGCCTTGCTGYCGGACGACTCGTCGCCGACCAGGGAATCCGGTACGGGTCCAGCAGGCGCTGCTGCAGATCACCGGGCAGTTCCGCCGGGTCGATCGATGGGCTGCGAGGCGGCATCGGCGCGCGCCAGGTACTCGTCGATCGTTCGCAGCAGGATCTGCTCGCGCGGCGTGTCGCCGACCAGGCGAATCCGGGTCATTTTCCAGCTCAGTGCATCGAGCCGCGTCCGCTTTGCCGGCGAAAGTTCGTGCTCCTTGGCGAGCAGCGCGTAGTACTCGTCGAGCCCGGCGGCGAAATCGGGATCAACATCCTCCACATTGAGGTTGCTGCGCCACGATCCATGGAACATCGTGCAGGGTGACTTTTGGCTGATGAGTGTGGATGCGGCGAACACATTCGCCGAAGGCAGCAGTGCCGTCCAAGGGAGTACCTCAGTCAATTGCATGTGAAAACTTGCTGCAAGAGGAGAGTGACGATGGCAACACCGACCTTCAAGCGCCTCAGCGTGTCGCAGTTTCGAGACCTTCTTGCGAAGTTTCCGTTCACGCGACACATCGATTCCGTGCACATGCACCACACCTGGAAGCCCGAACGCAAGGACTTCAGGGGGCACGAGACGATCGTCTCCATGTGGCGTTTCCATACACAGGAGAACCACTGGAGCGACATCGCTCAGCACATCACCATCGATCCCAATGGAGAAATCTGGCTCGGACGCAATTGGAACAGCGCGCCGGCCAGTGCAGCTGGATTCAACGGCAACAGCGCAGTCGGTCCTTTCATGTTCGAGATGATCGGCAACTTCGACGAGGGTCACGATCCCTTCGACGGTGCTCAACGCGACGCTGCCATTGCGGTAGTTGCGGCAGTTCAAGAGCGCTTCGGTCTGCCCGCGCGATCGTTGAAGTTTCACAACTCGATGTCACCCAAGTCGTGCCCCGGCAGCAGTCTGGACTACGAGGCCATTGTGGGCCTCGTCGAGGCGGAGAGGCAGCCCAAGGCGGCGGCCGCCGCAAAAGGCCGTGGCGCCACCTCCAGCAAGCGACCCTTCCCGGACGAGCCTGATCTCGCTCTGGCCGAATTGGTGAAAGCTGCGAGCCGGACAGCGCTTGTCGTGGTCGAGCCGGGCGACGCGGAGCTGTCGCACCACGAGCACGACGCAGACGTCTATGCGCCCATGACAGGCACTCCTTCGGGCACCGCCGCTTCGCGCGACTCAGGTCTCAGTCCCGGGCAGCTCGCGGCGATGCGCCCGCACTTGATTAACCTGCGCTCCGGGAAATTC
>NZ_JBFUIU010001250.1:0-1927 GCF_056401695.1 Variovorax sp. P4_D9 | reverse complement strand
GTGCAGTTCCGACCAGATGCGGTCATCCGACCAGTCGTCCGGGTTTTCATCCGGCGCGCATTGAAGGTACAGCCGCGTCACGCTGGGCGAGCGGATGCTTTGCATCGCAAAGCCGCCTTCGTCGCAGCCCCAGACCACTTCGTCGGTGGCAGGCGCCGATTCGGAGAGGATGCCCAGCCATCCGAACGGATACACGCGGTCGTAGGCCTTGAGGACACCGGGAGGCATCGCCCCGCGGCTGATGCCGCGAAAGCCGTCGCAGCCGACCACGAAGTCGCAATGCAATTCGCGAGGCGAGCCGTCCTGCGTGTAGTGCAGCACGGGCCGGTCGGTGTCGATGCCTTCGACGCGCTCGACCGGCGTGTCGAAGAGCATTTTAGCGCCCACGCGCAGCCGTGCGGCCATCAGGTCCGCCACGACCTCGTGCTGGGGATACACCCACGCGCTGCGGCCCCCCGTGGCTTCATGGAAGTCGATCCGATGCGACGCGCCGCTGAAGCGGAAATCGATCGCATGCTGCTCCAGGCCAACGCTCGCAATGCGATCGCCAAGGCCGAACTCCCGCAGCATCTCAACGGTGCCATGTTCCAGCACACCGGCACGCAGCCGAGCCTGCACATGCTCGCGCCCGGCGCGTTCGATGATGACCGATTCGATGCCCTCCAGATGGAGCATGTGAGAGAGCATCAATCCCGCCGGACCTGCGCCGACGATACCTACCTGCGTGCGATTCATGCTTCCTCCTGCAGCGTGATCAGGCCCATGCCGGTCGTCATCGGTGCGTAGTAGTTGCGATGAATTCGCCGCGCCTTGTCCGACAGCGCGCCGCGCATCACGAGCCACATGATCAGCTCGATGCCCTCGACGCCGAACTTCTCCATCAGCTGCTGGTGCGTGAGTTGCAACAGGCTGTCGGGATCGAACTCGATGCGTTCCAGGAAGTCCAGGTCGTTGTCCCGGTGCATGGCACCGAACTCCTTGCCGGTCAGCTGGTGCGACATGCCACCCGTTCCGATGATCGCTACGCGGATATCGCGCTCGAAAGATTCGACCGCCCGACGGATGGCCTGGCCCAGTCGATGGCAACGGCGGGCCGTCGGCAGCGGATGCTGCAGCACGTTCACCGCGAGCGGGATCGTGGGCACGGGCCAACTTTCGCCATGCTCGAAGCACAGGTGCATCGGCACCAGGAAGCCGTGCTCCACGCGCATCTCCTGGCAGACGGTGATGTCGAATTCGTCATACACCAGCGAACGGCACAGATGCTGCGAGAACGCCAGGTCGCCCGGAATCGCCGGCAGAGGCCGCACGCCGAAGCCCTCGTCGGCGATGGCGTAGCTGTCCGCGCAGCCCACGGCGAAGGTCGGGTACTTGTCGAAGAAGAAGTCGGCGCCGTGGTCGTTGTAGACCATGATGGCGACGTCGACCTTCATCTCCTGCAGCCACGCGCGCACCGGCACGTAGGCGTCGAAGAGCGGCTTCCAGGCCGGCGTGGTGTCGCGGCCCCGGTCGTAGGCGCCGCCGATGGAAGGCACGTGGGAGGTCCCGATGCCTGCAACGATGTGTCCCATCAGGTGGCCTCCCTCTGATTGCGGGTCGACAGGAACTGCTCGTAGCTCTCGCCGCGCATCTGCGCGCCCATGTGGTAGAGCCCGTTGCGTGTCACCACGCCGAGCTTGATCAGGAAGTAGATGTTGCCGCCGGCCGCCAGCAGGCCCGGGAAGTCGCGACTCCGCACAAGATCCTTCTCGGCGTCCGTGAGCGAATAGGCCGCCATGAAGGCTTCCTCGTCCTGCACGTAGGCTTCGCGGTTGTGCGCCTGCGAGAGCGCATTGCACATCTTGTTGATGCGGTAGCCGCGCCACGATGTGCTTAAATCAAACACGTCGGAGCCCGCTATCCTGGCGTCCCGTTCAAGCTGCTGAAT
>NZ_JBFUIU010001249.1:0-1928 GCF_056401695.1 Variovorax sp. P4_D9 | reverse complement strand
CGTTGAAGAACTCCACCGCCTCGGTCGATCTCGCCCGCCGTCCAATGCGGCTGCGACGTTGATGCAAAGCGCTTCGGGCACTACGATTCATGCTGGCTGGCCTTCGGAAAGATGGTTTGATTGCTTGGTAACAACCATCCTATCGATCCTGGGTCAGCCACCTCTCTTTGCCATCAAGCACTTACGTCCCGCGCCGATGGCCCAACAGCTAAAGTAAGTGCCATTCGACTTAGAGGAGCCTTGGATAACCGTAGTCCTCGCCCGGAGAGTGCTCTTTCATCCGCTTTTGCGCCGCCTTCACGAACGCGTCGACATGGACCGAGGCTGTTCGGCGACGCAGCCAGATCGCGGAAAACCAGATGCCCAAGTGCTCGCCCCGAAGATGAACGGGAATCACGAGCGCATTGGGCCGTTGCCTGACGAGCGTCGACATCGCGACAGCGATTCCAAAGCCTCCTTCGGCGAGCGCGACCAGGCCATTCGCTACCCGGCTTTCCATTCGGATATCCCTCATCGTCAATCCTTCGACCTGGCAAGCACGACTGAGGAGCACGCGGCTGGCGGAGCCGGGATGCATGAGCAGCAGAGGCTCGCGCTCCAGATCCTGCACTTCCAAGGTCTTTTTCCCTGCTAAGCGGTGCGACGCTGCGACCACTGCGACTAAGTGCATCGGAAACAGGCGAGTGGTAGCCAGTGTCTGACTCGTGAGGTATTCGCGTGTAAGCGCCAGGTCAAGTTGGCCTGTCTCCAGAAGATGGACGAGCTCGGGCGCGTCTGCCTCCACAATACGCATGCTCACATTGGGCTGCTCGCGGGCGAAGGGCAAGAGAAGGGCCGGGATTAGACTCTCCAGCGCACTTGACATGGCACCGATGCGCAACACGCTCGTGTTGCCAGTTGCGAGTTGCTGCGCTCGTCTGGCCAAGTCGCCGGCTTCTTCGAGCAAGGCTTGCGAACGCCCGTGGAGTTCTTCGCCTGCTGGAGTCAGCTCAAGGCGGCGTCCGCGCCTGAAGAACAACGATACGCCCAGATGCTTCTCCAACTCGGCGATCTGCCGCGAGACGGCTGGCTGAGTTCGATAGAGGCGATTCGCGGCTTGCGTGACACTCAAGGTTTCAGCAACGGCGCAGAATACACGCAGGTCGACCAATGTCAGTGGGCTCATCGCCAAAGCATACCAATGTCATGATACTTATATCAGCGACCACTTCCAGGAGTTGCCGGCGGCGTTGGATTACACGCAGTCACGCCTCGAGGCGCAGGGCAGCGAGTGCCTGGCGCTGCGCTGCGACGTGTCCGACAGTGCCGCGTGGATGTGTTGTTCGCGAGAGGCGGCGCAGCGCCTCGGCGCGGTGGACATCCTGGTCAACAACGCCGCACCCGTGCCCACCTCGCCGGCCGAGGAAGCACGTCGCAACCTGCAATACCAGTACATGACCACACCGATGCCTCGCCAGTCGCTGGGCATCGTCTCGTCGCTGTCGGACGACGATTGGCTCAAGTGGTGGAGCGTCAACATGCACAGTGTCTTCTATTGCACCCGTGCGGCGCTGCGGCTGATGGAGCCGAGGCGCCCGGGCAAGATCATCAACATCGCCTCGATCGCCAGCCCCAGCGCGATGAGCACACACAGCCCTGGCTATTCAGCCACCAAGGCCGGCGTGATCAGCTTGACCTAGACCCAATACTGTTCAGATAGATAATTCTGTGCGACAATCCGGTCCGGTCTCCACTACGGACGGAATCGATGGCACGAACAAGGAAGGCGCTACCGGCTCGAGTTGACACGGCGCACCTGATCAGCGCCGGGGTGCTTGCGGCGGTGTGTCCGCGCCCGCTGATTGACGAGGTGCTCGCCGAGACGGGCAAGGCCAGCCAGCGCGAGCGGCTGCTGCCGGCAGCGGCGGTGGTGTACTACGTGATGGCGC
>NZ_JBFUIU010001248.1:0-1928 GCF_056401695.1 Variovorax sp. P4_D9 | reverse complement strand
GTCTCGATCGTTCCCTAACGATACAATCTGCATCATAGCCACCACATGTGTTCACACACAACACATTTCTTCCGGTAACATCCCATCGTCTGCGCGAATGTGCTGTCTTTGATCACATCGCAGGTAATAGAAGCGGGTGCACGGGGCACGCGCAGCCTGCTCAGCATGTCCGTCGCGGGAAAAGGACTTTATGACGACGACGACCCCGCAGGTGTTGGTATTGCCGGACGGCCGAATGGACCGGCGCAACGCTGGGAAGTACCTTGGCAATGCATCGAAAACGCTTGCGCAATGGGCAGTGAAGGGCATCGGCCCAAAGTTCATCAAGCGCGGCCGTGTCTGGTACTACAAGGCGGATTTGGATGCTTGGCTCGCTGTCGGCGCCGCAAGCAGCACGGCGGAGGCGCGGCTTAACGAAGAGAAGGTTGCCTCCTTCGCCCCAGCGCAGAGTGAACTAGGGGCGGCCTGATGTCGGACGCGCCCAACAAGGTGATCATTCACGGGGATGTGAAGTCCCAGGCCCTTGTCGCGGCCTCGCCGCAGGTCTTTGACAAGCGGTTTGCCACACTCACGGCTGAGTTCGCGCTCCGCGGCCACACGCTGCAAGCATTGAGCAGTGAGGGTCGGACGCTGTACGTCGTGAGTCGCTGGGGCCAGTCCCGCACGTTTTCCCACCCGAACCGCGTCGAAGCATTCCTCCGCCAGGTGGGCGGACCATTGGTCACGTGCGACGACATGGTCGCCTTCGCAGCCGCGATCGCCTCCGCTGGCATGGAGCCGCCTGTCGACATCGTGGCAGACGGCAGCCTCCACCGCTTCAGCACAGACGGCGAAGGCGGCCCCTGCGACGGCTGGTACGTCCTGCGCTACGAAGCGAGCCTGACGGGGGTTTTCGGCAAGTGCCATGGCTCGGCTTTCGTGTGGAGCCCGGCCGCGGGCGTCAAGCGAGTTTCCGCCAATGAATTCGAGCGTGAGCTGAGCAGCCTGCGGTCGCAAATGAATGCCTTCTCGTCGGTCATCGATTCCGCTCGCGACGATTCGAGGTTCTCCCTGCGCTATACGTCGCATGTGTTGCGCGTCGCGGAGCGCATCCTCGAACTGGGCACCCAGCCTGCCCTCGATGAGCCGCTGACCGGCTCCGTGCTTTCTGACCGTTCGGAGGTGGAGTAGTGGCCGGTGGCATCGACTGGTTCCGCTGGCACCACGGCAGCGTCACGGATCCGAAGTTCCAACTCATTGCAAGCAAGGCTGACGCCCGTCTCGGCGACGTCCTAGTGGTCTGGGCTTGCCTGCTGGAGTCAGCCAGTGCGAACGTCGAGCGCGGAACGTTCAGCGAGCCCGACCTCGAGACCTTGGACTTCCTGATCGGGGCGGGGGACGGCGTCGCCGCGAGGATCATCGAGGCCATGCGCATGCGCAAGCTGATCGACGGCTGTCGCATCGTGCGCTGGGAGATTCGGCAGCCCAAGCGTGAGCGTGATCCGGCGCCTCCTCCTCCCGACGCGCTGCCGCCGATGTCGTCTGCTGAGCGATCTAGGGCACATCGTGCGCGCATGGCTTCCAACGCACCAAGCTACGCCATGCAACGCCATGCAACGCCAAGCAGCGCCAGCAACGGCAATGAAACGCCTAGAGAAGAGGAGAGTAGAGAAGAGAAAGGAAGAATACCCCCCATACCCCCGGCGCGCGTCAATGTAGTTGTCGCCTCTTTCATGCAGCCAGCGGCTGTATGTCTGATACCCGCGAATGTGTCTGAACGACGCAGTCACGTTCGGGGTTGAGGGTCACCGCGCCGATGGGCGACCAGTTGCGAGTCGGTCCTGACCAGCGCGCCGGGTTGAGGGCCCGGGCACGGGTGTACAACTCGTGGCGAGCAGCGAGGATGGCCTGGTCTTCACCGGCGTGGCGCTGAGCCGGGCTGACGTAGC
>NZ_JBFUIU010001247.1:0-1929 GCF_056401695.1 Variovorax sp. P4_D9 | reverse complement strand
CGGCACCCGCAGCGCCGGAACCGGCAGCCGCGCCCGCATCGCCTGCGCCACCCGCGCCCCGGCCTGCTGCCGCGCCATCGCCTGAGCCCCCTGCTGCCGGCGCGCCTGCGTCCGCAGGTGCGTCGCCGCCGCCGTCGTCGGCGCGTGTTTGCCCTTCAGGCTCGCTGCGCAGCGCGGGCGGCTCGGTTCGCAAATCCGACGGCGCGGGCTCCAGCCCGAAGCCCGTGACCGGGGCTGGCGACACCGCGCTGCGCAGCGCCGGCGCGTGAGTGCCGGCCCGTGTCGCGGCGCGCGATGCCTGCGCCGCTTCCGAACGCTCGGCCTGCCGCGCATCGTCGGCGCGCATCGCATCGCGCACTTCGTGCTGGCCGATGCGCTCGGCGAGCCGCTCGGCTTCGTCACGATCCTCGGTCTGCTCGCGCTGCTGTGCATCGGCGATGCGGCTCGCCACGTTGCCGCCGGCCGACTCGCGCCGCTGCACCACCGAGAGGAAGGTCGGCACGCCTGCGACATTCGGCACCGCCATGCGCGAGGGCGCTGCCGGCTGGGCCCGTCCCATCGTCGACGGGCGAGCGATCCGCGGGGCGACGCTCGCGCCCATGCCTACAACCCCGTGGGCGCGGGCCGGCCGAGCTTGCGGTACTCGGCCTCGATTGCGGCGCGCAGCGCGTTGAAGCCGACCGGCCCGGGCGCCGCGCTCGCCGCCGCCAGCGTCGCGTTGCGGATGTGCCCGCCCACGAGGTCGCACGACGCGGCGATGCGGTTGATCTGCGCCAGCTCCAGCGCATGGTGCGCGCCCAGGTGCGCCAGCCACAGCGTGCGGCGCTCCTGCGGCCCGGGCGTGGGGAATTCGATGATCGCGTCGAGCCGACGCGTGAACGCACCGTCGAAGCGCGAACGGCTGTTGCTCGTCAGGATCGCGATGCCGTCGAAGGACTCTATGCGCTGCAACAGGTAGTTGGTCTGCTGGTTCGCGAAGCGGTCGTTAGCGTCCTTCACCTCGGTGCGCTTGCCGAACAGCGAATCGGCCTCATCGAAGAGCAGCACCACTTCCGCGTCCTCGGCCCGCGCGAACAACTGCGCGAGATTCTTCTCGGTCTCGCCGATGTACTTGCTGGCGACGGAGGCCAGGTCGACGCGGTACAGCGGCAGCCCGAGCTGCGATGCCAGCCATGCGACCGCGAGCGTCTTGCCGGTGCCCGACGCGCCCACCAGCAAGGCGCGCACGCCGGGCCGGTAGCGCGTGCGCGCCGAGGGCCCGAGCGCATCGGCCAGCCCCTCGCGCCGCACGCAGCGCTGGCGCAGGGCGTGCAGCGCGGACGCCAGTTCGGGCGGCATCACGAGGGCCTCGTCCGGCACCGCGTCGGGCACCAGTTGCGCGAGCGTGCCCAGCTCGCCGGCGGCGCCGAGCCGCGCGGCGAGCTTCACATGCTGTTCGGTCAGGGCCGCGTCACCGGCCAGCCGCGCCTGATGCCGCGCCGCGCGAACCAGATGGGCGATGTGTGCCGGCGCATGCCGATGCGCACGCCCGACGCTTTCGGCGGCTGCCGCATCCAGATGGGCCCGCCACAAGGCGACGCGTTCCTGCGGCAGCGGCAGCGGCACGCGCCAGCTGCCGACTGGATCGCCCTCGCGCTCGAAACTGCCGTCGATGCCGCAGGCCAGCAGCAGCGGACCGCGATGGCCCGGCAGTTCGGCCAGCCGGCGCGATTCGCCCGGCGCCAGTTCCGCGCACAGCACCGGCGCGGCACGGCGCAGCCAGAGCCAGGGCGCGAGCCCGCGCGGCGGGTCGCCGTCGACGAAAGCCGGCTGCAGTCCGAGCGCGATCGCCACCAGCGCGGCCGCGCCCTGCGCCTCGCGGGGATGGCCGCTGCGCACCGCGAGCACGCTGCCGCCCGGCGGCGCATGACGCAGCGCCGCGGCCTGCCG
>NZ_JBFUIU010001246.1:0-1930 GCF_056401695.1 Variovorax sp. P4_D9 | reverse complement strand
GTGGAGGCGGGCAAGCCCTTCGAGCAGCTCCAGGATGCCGGGATGACGAAGGCCTTCCTCACCGAGATCAAGCGCCAGAAGAACGAGGCGATCCGCGCAGCCGTGGTCCATGCCGCGAACGGCGAAGTGCCGCGGGCCGTCGCAGTGCTTCACCACACCATCGTCGAGGTTCGGCAGGACGCGCACCGCCATGCGCGGCTTGCGCAAGCCTATGTCCAATTGGGGGAGGYTGAGCGCAGGGAGACGCTCATCGTGGCCGGAACGAACGACGCGCGGCGCGCGATCAACGCGCTGGTGCGCGAGGGCTTGTCGCTGCCGAACGGACAGCCGGTCGAAGTCCTGAACAACGTCGACATGACGCGCGCCGAATTGCAATCCGCGCAAAGCTACGACGCCGGGCAGATCGTGGTGCCGCAACGCAGCTACTCCCGAGAGCTTGTGCAGGGCGAGCAGCTCAAGGTCGTGAGCCACGACATCACGCGCAACACCCTGACGGTCGAGCGCGAAGGAGGCCAACGGGTGACTTTCGATCCCGCGCGCAACTCCATGTTGCGTCTCTATGAGAAGGAGGCGGTCGATCTCGCGCCCGGCGATTGGGTCCGCGTCACGGCCAACGACAAGGCGCTGGGCGTGTGCAATGGCGAGCGCTACCAGGTTGGTGCGGTGGAAGAGGGCCACGTGATCCTGAAGCGCAGCTCTCGAGGCGGACCAGCAAAGGAGGACATCCGAATCGATCGCGGCCGACCCATGCACCTGCAGTACGGCTACGCGAGCACAATTCACTCGGCGCAGGGCCTGACCAGGAACCGCGTGCTGGTGGATGCGAATACCAAGAGTCTGACCAGCAACCGAGCGGTCTTCTATGTGGCGATCTCTCGGCCCAGAAACGACATCACATTGTTCACGGATGACGCGTCGAAGCTTGCCGCGGCAATGAGTCGGGAGCCGAAGAAGTTTGCCGCGTTGGAGTTACGGGATGGGCGCTTGGAATCTCGTGTACTGAAGGCCAAAATCGACCGGTCCGCGCAGGTCAGGCTGGCGACCCAAATAAGGATGCGTCCMCCGCCTACAGCACCGCGCGTGGAGGCGCTCAGAGTGCATCGCTAGAGGTGCGGGTGTCCGCGTCGGTTCCTCTGTCGCACCTCGAGAAATTGGATTTCTCGGCATTCGGCGACGGGGTGGAACATGACGGGGTGGAATATGAAGGCGAGGAACATGAAAGCGCGTGACCTGATCGTCGTGACGTCCATCGTATTGGGGCTGGAGTTGATGGCTCCCGCGCCCGCACTTGCCGCCCGATGCTTGCCCGACACCTTTCTGATGATCCGGTCAGAGCTGCTGCCGGAAGATTCGCAGCCCAGTGGAATCGCGCTATCCGAAGCCCAGCTGCTGGCCCTTCCGAACCACACGATCACCACGGCCACCGAGTGGACGCCGCGAAGCCGTTTCGACGGCCCGCTCCTGAGCGACGTCCTGGCGCTGGCCAAAGTCCGAGGAAAATCCATCCGGTTGTTCGCACTGGACGACTACTCGATCACGATTCCCTGGAGCGACATGGACCGGTACGCCATCATCCTCGCGCACTCGCAGAATGGCGAGCGCCTCTCGAAGCGCAAGTTCGGTCCGCTGTTCCTGATGTACCCGCGCGACCAGTATGCATCGGCGCTCGATACCCCTACCGGGACGGAGAAGTTCATCTGGCAGGTCTGCGGCATCCATGTCCAGTGAGCGTGTCAGTGAGCGTCTGTCGACCTGGTTCAAGGGTTGGCGCTTCTACGCGGCCATCGGGCTGCGTCCCGCGATCTTCAGCGTCACCGCGTTGTTGTTGTTCTGGCCCGGCGCGTCCGGGTGGCCGGGCAACGAACCCAAGGAGGGCTTCTACTGGTCCGCTGCACAGTACGAGAAGGCATTTGGCCGGGCGAGGGACTGT
>NZ_JBFUIU010001245.1:0-1933 GCF_056401695.1 Variovorax sp. P4_D9 | reverse complement strand
ACCGTTTGTGGCGTCACTCGCTGGCGAACGGCAACCGCCTTGTTCTCCATGCCATCGGCACAGCCCAACACGATGCGCGCTCGCAATGCCATGGCCTGCGCGGTCTTGCGCCGCAGCGTCAATGCCGTGAGTTGTTCGCGCTCTGCATCGCTGAGCACCAGTTCGCTCTTGGGTCTGCCTCTCATTGCCACCTCGTCGTGTCGACACACTACACGACGGACACAGGCAGACCAAATTAGTTCAACGAATCTCTAACTCGGGATACTAGTGGCGGACACRCCCGCCTGCCTGCGCCGCGTGGCGGACGGTTGGCGGATCGAAGTGACCGACGAGCGTCTCGCGCAGGTGGCGCACGACTTCTCGTTCGACCGCCTGCGCGAAGCCGTCCGCGGCGCCAACGGCTACATCGGCGACATGGTCAGCCGCGGTCACCTGCGGAGCGGGCAGGCCTCGGCCTGGCGCGACGAATTTCCGCCGGAGATCGCCGCCGACATTCAAGGCCGCTTCGCGGGCTACCAGACACGCCTCGGCTACCGGGGGACCGAGTGGGTCACAACAGCGCGAACTTCGGCTTTCAGGCGCCGAATCGCGTCGGACGAGTGTCGCTGATGGGCCCGAGCGCCTGTTCGCGAGACGCGGATGCAGCCGTTCACAGGCGATTTCGTCTTGGTCGTCCGTTGCCACCGCATCTGACCGCTGTCGCCGAACTCGGATTTCCTCGATGATTGCGACGAAGGTCAAGTTCCGAAGGTAGACCGGCCGTTCGCGAAGAAAAGTGCCAAGGTCTGCTGTCGTTAGGCGCCGACATTCGACAGGCCAAGGCGAACGGCTGCAGCCAGTCTTGAGCACGCCTTCGTGACGCGATCGCGGACTGGAACTGACGGCCATTAGCTGCCGGTCGCGAGTCTGCCAGGCTACGACCGCTCCGCTGCTTACTTGCCGCAACGGACATCACGAGCGCCGGAGAGCAAACGGCTTGGGCTTGGGCTTTGACGTTGCGATCCWGGCCKRGGAAATTCKCTCGCCCGCAAGTGGTGGGGCCGCTTTGAATTCGGCGGCAACTGACTGTCGGTAACACCTGGGCAGGGGATGTGGGTTGGTTCGCAGACCGCGGTGTTTCACAATCGGAGGCGAAGACAACGGAGTGCCTACATGAATGCACCCTCCGACAGTGCGGCACTTGCACTGCTGAACGAGCGCCGCGGCCTGTTGCGCAGTATGGGGGCGCTTGCGGTGATCAGCATGGCATCCGGAAGTGCAACGCTCACGGCCTGCGGCGGCGGAGGCTCCAGCGCCCAGTCAACAGTCGCCGCTGCTGTCCCTTCCCCTTCGCCTTCGCCTACGCCTTCCCCTACGCCTTCCCCTACGCCTTCGCCTGCGCCGCCTGCACCTGAACCTGAACCTGARCCTGAACCTGMACCTGAACCTGAACCTGCATCRACGACGCCAGCCCTCGGCGCCCGCGCGCTCGACTTCAACCGTGACGGKGTGTCGTCCTCATCGCTGTCCACTCCCGGCATGTCCACGCGCGCGACCGGAAGCACCCTCTTGGYCTGCGTCGGGCAGGGTGTGCTTTCGGCCGTCGCGCCGACGGACAACGTGGGCAATTCCTTCGTCCAGATCGATGCGGCGCACAGCTACACCCTCTGGCCGAGCTCGGGAACGGCSCTTTTTGCCTGTGCGCAGGCCCGGGGCATGARCGGTCACGCGGTCACCGTGGCGAAGCCCAAGGTCACMGACGAAACRACCCTGAGCGTTGTCGAGATCACCGGTGGCGGMTTGGTGCGCGATGTGCAGTGGCGCGAGGTGCTGTCGGGTCGGCCCTTGACCAGTGCCAGTGTCACCACCACCGGCCCTGCGCTGCTCGTCGCATGGTGGTGGGGCGATGCGGGTGTCGACYTGGACAAGACGGCCGTCCCCGACAACGGCTTCA
>NZ_JBFUIU010001244.1:0-1934 GCF_056401695.1 Variovorax sp. P4_D9 | reverse complement strand
GCGTCCAGCGTGTCCCCGTGGAGCACCACTTCGGCGCCGAAGCCGCGCGTGCGTTCGATCTTCACCCCTGGCGTGAAGCGCGGCATCACGATCAGCGCCCGCAGCCCCAGGCGCTGGGCGTGATAGGCCACGCCCTGGGCATGGTTGCCGGCCGACATGGCGATTACCCCGCCGACGCCGCCCTCCGAAAGATCGACCAACTTGTTACAAGCGCCGCGTTCCTTGAACGAGGCGGTGAACTGCAGGTTCTCGAACTTGAGGAAGRCCTGGGCACCGACGATCTCGGACAGGGTGCGCGATTCGACACAGGGCGTGTCCAGCACTTGCCCGTGGAGGCGCTGTGCAGCGCGTTCGATAGCTTCGAGTCCAATCATCGGGGGAATTGTGGACGGAATTGCAACATCAAGGTATTTCGTGCCGTCAGGCTTCCCGAAGCCAAAACTCTGCGCTATGGTCGCGTCCAGATTCACCTTCTCTTAGCTGGAGGTTGCCAGATGGTCAAGCGTTCCGGTGTCGATGCAGTGGCTGCGGCTTCCCGCGGCCATGCACTGCCGTCGCCCGGACTCAAGGAAGCGCCGGTGCTCGAGCTCATGTGTTCGCACTTCGTGCTCACGCTGGCGGCCAAGCAGGGTCCGCGCTTCAACGTGCGCCGGGACCTCAACGGGTTGCTGTCGCTCACCGGGCGCCACCTGGTCTGGCCGCTGCCGGTGCTGCAGCGCCTGCGCGAGTTCCTCGGCCGACGTTGTGTCGGCAACGAGGTCTGGAAGGGCGTCGAGGACTTCGACGGCCGCACGCTGCTCGACCGCCACGGCATCTGGCGCGGCCCCTACGAGGAAGGCACGCTGTTCTTCTACCTGGACGAATACGCCAAGGACCAGCCGAAGGACCTGCTGTCGGTGCTGTCCGTCACGCGCGACTGGCTCACGCATGCGCTGCGCAAGCAGTCGACCCTGGTCGAGAAGAACATCGATGCGCTGGCCGGCCTGCTGCAGCTCAACAAGGCCGAGCGGGCGCTGCTGCTCTACGGCACGCTGGCGCGCTACCAGCGCGACCTGCGTTCGCTGCTGGTCGAGTTCAAGGTCAACAACGCGCCCGAGGCCTATGCCGCCATCGCCGAGGTGGCTGGCGTCAATGCCAGCGAGGTCGGCGAGGCGCTGCGTGCCGGCTCCCGGCTCGAGCGCATCGGGCTGGTCGAAAACCTGATCTCCGAACACAACATCACCGACCTGGCCGACCTGATGAAGGTCAGCGAGAAGCTGCCGCCGGTGCTGATGCGCGAGTACCGCGACCGCAACGAGCTGATGGCCGTCTTCACGCGGCCGTCCGCCAAGAGCAATCTGTCGGTGCAGGATTTCGCTTTCGTCGAGGACGACGCCCAGATGCTGGTCACGCTGCTGCGCGCGGCGGTGGCGCGCAAGGAGCCGGGCGTCAACGTGCTGCTCTACGGCCCACCCGGCACCGGCAAGACTGAACTTGCCAAGGTGGTGGCGCGGGCGGCGGGGCTGGAGCTGTTCGAGGTCGAGTATGCCGACCGCGACGGCAACTCACTGTCGGGCCGCGACCGCTATCGCTCGCTGCAGATCGCGCAGGTGTTCCTGAAGGGCAGCGAGCAGGCGGCGCTGCTGTTCGACGAGGTCGAGGACGTGTTCCCGCCGATCAGTACTGAGGCCGCGCAGCTGATGGCGCGTGCCGAGCAGGTTCCGTCGCCGGCCAGCGGCAGCGTCAGCGGCAAGGCCTGGGTCAACCAGATCCTCGAGTCGAACGCGGTGCCGACGCTGTGGGTCACCAATCGCATCGAGCAGATCGACCCGGCTTTCCGGCGCCGCTTCGCCTACCACCTGGAGCTCAAGTCGCCGCCGCCCGGCGCGCGCGAGCAGCTGGTGCGCAAGACCCTCGAAGGCGTCTCGGTGTCGGAGGCCTTCACGGCCAAGCTG
>NZ_JBFUIU010001243.1:0-1934 GCF_056401695.1 Variovorax sp. P4_D9 | reverse complement strand
CGCCTTGAGTCCCTTGCCTCGACCCGACGAGGCCTTCAGCCATTTGTAGATCGTCGTGCGGCTGAAGCCGTAGGCGGCAATCACCGCAGAAGGCTTCTCTCCATCGCGAACTCGCTCCACCGCCATCAGGCGAATCTCTTCAAGCGTTTTGTGATCCAGCGTGCGGCCATCTCGTTTCATGCGCTATTGAATCATCAATTCGATTGTCGTGGTGATCTTTTGTAGCCTAAATTATCGACTGCTGAGTAATACTGTGTACTTGTTACGAGGACCTCACCCATCTTCGCGATGAAATCAGAAGGCGCGGACTACAACTACGACTTTAATTTTTGTTCTAACTGGGGCAGCAGTAAGTAAAGCTCCTGGTGACTACGAGTTTCTGCTCGCAGGTCTGCTCACCGGCCCCGGCGCTGATTGCATGGGGTCGTTAGGGCCCTCTACGACTTTGTTCTCGCGAAACATAATCACCAATCTCCATAGCAAAGGGCCCTGAACACAGTGGCCTGACTTGAAACCCAGAGCCTCGGCTATTCGTGTCTGGCGACGCGCATCGCTCGGGTTAGTTCGGCGCGACCGCCTCGAGCGCCCCATATTCGGCGCACAGTGCCATGAACTTCCGGTAGTCGAAACCTGCTTCGCCTCTCAAGTCGATCAGCTCGCAGCGAGCTGCGGCTTCAATGGCTGCCTTGGAGACCATAACGGAATCATCACCGTCGGCCGAGGACGTCACCCAGGGCTCAAGCGAGCGCGCCTTCATGATCCGCGACAGCGCCTCCATCCTCGTGATTGCGGCGTGGGCGCGATGGGGCTCCTTGCCGGAGTGGCGCGCGGCCGTAAAGAGAGCYAAATCGGAGTTGTCGCCCTCGGGGTCGGGGTCCCGGCGCGATTCAATTGCCTTGGACAGGCTCGCGAGATCCTCGCCAGTGAAGACTTGCGCGTTGAAGCGCTGCAGCCATTCGGCAGAGATGGGCACCTGGTCTTCCGGCAGGGCATCGTCGAGCGCTTCGCCCTGCGTACGAACGTCTTCTTCGGTGGCAAGCGAGAAGGCGTAGATCATCCCCATGCGCCAGCGTCCGAGGGGCAGATCTTGGACGTAGCGCTTCTCYGCCGCGGCGCAGATCACCAGGCCCGCGCGCTCGGCGCGCCGGCAGAGCTCTTCGATCTCTGTCGGCGCCTTTGTCTTCCACTTCTCGCGGCGCTTCTCCGGCACGGCCAAGAGAGCCTCCAACTGTTGCTCGATCTCAGGGGCGCCAGGGGAGTCGGGATACCGAACCACCTCGCCTTCATTGCGCGACAGCCAATGAGCCAACTCATCAGCGCCTGCAATTGGGATGCGCGGTGACGAACGCACGGCATCAACCAAGAGGTTCGGCGACTCCAACTCCAGGGTGYTGGCGACGGCAGCAAAGAGGTGCGAGGGAACTTGACCCTTGTTAACATAGCCGCGCCAGTCGTCTTCTTCGACCCCTAGTGCGGCAGCTATTTGGGCGTTCGAGAAGTTAAGCCGCAGGCGCGCCTCCTCGACGACCCCGACATTGAACTCAGCGTCCTGGAAGCGCGCGACCTGCGAGTCGCGGCGTGAGAGCAGCCAATCGTCGATGGGCTCGGGAACCCTTGCACGGAATGCGTCGTAGTGCTTGCGCAGCGCGTTCCACCGATCCTGCGTGATGACGCCATCCAAGAGGACTTCGTCAGTCGGCTGCTCTGGCAACGGCTCGTCGGAATAGCGCCCGGACCAGGCGGCCGCCAGGCCGCTTTCCCATTGATAGTTGATCTTGGTGTCCAGCCACCCGCCGATCGCACCGCCGACCAGCCGGCGCAGCCGCTCCTCCATGCGCACGACTTCGACGGATGGGAAAGTGGAGGGCTGGCCATCGGGGCCGATGGCAACCAGTAGCAGGTGGTAAAAGGGCGTGGGTTCACCGATGGAGACG
>NZ_JBFUIU010001242.1:0-1939 GCF_056401695.1 Variovorax sp. P4_D9 | reverse complement strand
GTTTTTTAAGAACCGGCAAACTTTTTTCGCTTTCTTTCGCTTTCCACATTCGCTTCACCAAGAAGCAACTGCAGTCTGCGTTTTCTGCGGAGCCTTCGATTATGACTCAGTTTTTTTAACTTCGTCAAGACCACGGCCTTTTTTTCTTCCCCACCGTCTGCTTCGATCACCGCACTTCCCAAGAGAAGCACCGCGCCGTCGTTTTCAGCGGAGCCTTCGATTATGGCACAGCTTTTTATCGTTGCGCCAGCCTCGAGGGCTTTTTTGCCTCGTCTTCCGACTTGGCGTCCCGGTCGTCTTCAAAGTTGCCTTCGCGTCTTGAGCCGAGCCCACGAGTATATGCCACTTTTGAAGGCCTTCCGGCGCTTCGCTCCGATAATCACTCCCACATGGCACTCATCACACTCCTCGACGCGCAACTCGCGTTCGGCCACGTCCCGCTGCTCGACCATGCGGACTTCTCCCTCATCGAATCGGAGCGCATCGGCCTGATCGGCCGCAATGGCGCCGGCAAGTCTTCCCTGCTCAAGATCCTGGCCGGGCTCGAGAAGCCGGACGACGGCACGCTTCAGATACAGCAGAACGTGCGTGTCACTTATGTGGCCCAGGAGCCGGTACTGGACATGGAGGCGGATGTATTCACCGCCGCTAGCGCGGGCCTCGGCGAGGTGATCGCGATCCGCGACCAGTATCTGTCGGGCGCGCCGGGGCTGGACCTCGATGCGCTGCAGTCCCAGATCGAGGCGTTCGATGCCTGGAACTGGGAGCAGCGGGTGGAGGAAACGCTGCATCGCCTGCACCTCGACGGCGCGGCCCTGGTCGGCTCGCTCTCGGGCGGCACGCGCAAGCGGGTCGCGCTGGCGCAGGCACTGGTGGCGTCGCCGGACGTGCTGCTGCTCGACGAGCCCACCAATCACCTGGACCTGGATTCGATCGAATGGCTGGAACAGCTGTTGATCGACTTCAAGGGCAGCGTGGTCACGATCACCCATGACCGGAGCTTCCTGAACCGGGTCGCGACCCGGATCGTCGAGCTGGACCGAGGCAAGCTGAGCTCCTATCCCGGCAACTTCGAGCAGTACCTCCTGCAGAAGGAAGAGCAGCTGGCCCAGGAAGCGGTGATCAACGCCAAGGCCGACAAGCTGCTGGCGCAGGAAGAGATCTGGATCCGCAAGGGCGTGGAGGCGCGGCGCACCCGCAGCCAGAGCCGCATCAGCCGGCTGCAGGAATTGCGCGCCAACCGCTCGGCGCGGCGCGAGGTCCAGGGCAGCGTCAACATGGACCTCGCCCAGGGCCAGGCCAGCGGCAAGATCGTGGCCGAACTGACCGAGGCCTCGAAGTCGTTCGGCGACAAGACCGTGATCCGCGGCTTCACCGGCACCATCCTGCGCGGCGACAAGGTGGGGCTGATCGGCCCTAATGGCGCGGGCAAGACCACGCTGCTGAAGCTGATCCTCGGCGAGCTCGAACCTGACAGCGGCAAGATCCGCCGCGGCGCCAACCTGCAGGTGGCCTACTTCGACCAGATGCGCAATGCGCTGAACCTCGACGCCACGCTGGAGGACTTCATCAGTCCGGGCAGCGAATGGATCGAGATCGGCAACCAGCGCAAGCACGTGAAGAGCTACCTGGCCGACTTCCTGTTCTCGCCGGCCCGCGCGCATTCGCCGGTGCGCTCGCTGAGCGGCGGCGAGCGCAACCGGCTGCTGCTGGCGCGCCTGTTCGCCCGGCCGGCCAACGTGCTGGTGCTCGACGAGCCGACCAACGACCTCGACATCGACACCCTCGAACTGCTCGAGGACCTGCTTCAGAACTACGACGGTACGGTGTTCCTGGTCAGCCATGACCGGACTTTCCTGGACAACGTGGTGACCAGCACCATCGCATTCGAGGGCGACGGGCGCTGGCGCGAGTACGAGGGCAGCGTGCAGGACTGGCT
>NZ_JBFUIU010001241.1:0-1942 GCF_056401695.1 Variovorax sp. P4_D9 | reverse complement strand
CGCAAGAACTGCTGGGCGAGGGCAAGGCCATCGGCGATGAGTACGACAAGATGGCAGAGATTGAGCGACGGTACCAGGAAGACAAGCCCGCACTTGCGCTCTACAACATTCGAGACTGCGAGCTGGTTCTGCGCATCTTCGAGAAGGCGAAACTGCTCCAGTTCGTGATGGAACGTGCTCACACCACGGGCCTGCAGGCAGACCACTTCGGTGGCTCAATTGCCGCGTTCAGCCACCACTATCTGCCGCGGATGCATCGCTTGGGCTACGTGGCGCCGAACGTGGGCGAGATTCCGAGCAAGGCCTTCCCCGGTGGGTACGTGATGGACTCGAAACCAGGGTTCTACGACTCCGTCGTGGTCCTGGACTACAAGAGCCTCTACCCCTCGATTATTCGAACGTTCCTTGTCGACCCTGTGGGCTTTGTGGAAGGCTCGAACGCCAGCGACCCGGCAATGGTCATTAAGGGGCCGCGAGGGACCGCTTTCTCGCGCGAGAAGCATTGCCTGCCGGAAATCGTGACCACCCTCTGGCGGGCTCGGGACGAGGCCAAGCTGGTCAAGAACGAGTCGCTGTCCCAAGCCCTGAAGTTGCTCATGAACTCCTTCGCGGGAGTGCTTGGTGCGGCCGACTGCCGCTTCTTCAATCCCAAGGTCGTGTCTGCCGTAACCCTTCGTGGGCACGAGATGATGAAGCTCACGCGCGAATTCGTGGAGAACCGGGGTTACGGCGCTATCTATGGTGACACCGACTCCATCTTTATCTGGCTCAGGCGTACCCACACCAACGAGGAAGCGCACGCCATCGCGGCAAACTTGGTGAGAGACATCAACGACTGGTGGACGCGTACCCTCCGGGAGGAGCACGGCCTGGAGAACTTCCTTGAAATCGAATTCGACACCCACTACAAGAAGTTCTTTATGCCCACCATTCGTGGCTCAGACGTGGGCAGCAAGAAGCGCTACGCGGGCCTGAGCTCGGATGCCACGGGCAAGGAGGAGATGGTCTACCGCGGCTTGGAGATGGCCCGCAGCGACTGGACCCCGTTGGCGCGCCAGTTCCAGGAGGGTCTGCTTTCGCGCATCTTCCATGGCGACCCTTACAAGGAGTTCGTGACCGACTATGCGCAGTCGACGCTAGATGGCCGGAAGGATGACCTTCTCATCTACAGGAAGCGCCTGCGCCATCGCCTCGATGCCTACTTGGTCAACGTGCCGCCGCAGGTCCGCGCCGCTCGCATCGCCGACGAGTACAACGGTCGGGTCAACCGACCTAAGCAGTATCAGAAAGGTGGTTGGATTCGATACGTCATGACTCAAAACGGGCCGGAGCCGCTGGAAACGCGCCATTCCCGCATCGACTACGAACACTATCTGACCAAGCAACTCCAGCCGATTGCCGACGCCATCCTCCAGCCGATGGGGGAAAGTTTCATGGCCCTGACAACCTCACAGCAAGGTCTTTTCTAAACGTCTCCCCAGGTCTTCAACCCTTCCGTCGAGGGCCAGTCCCAGTGGCCGGGCCCAGCCTGACAGGCTACAGTCGGCCATGGCCGGTCGGTCGCGACCGTCACCTCTCGGGGCGGCCCGCCGAGTACGGATCTTCGGGTTCAGCCCCACGGACATCACGGTATTGATACGGAAACAGGCCGGCGCCAATACATATCTCGGAGATGGGCTTGCGCCGTGTGCATTGATGCGGGCGTCACGCTTTCGGCGGAACGTTTGGAGCGCAAGGCTGCCGCACAAGCGGAGCGTTGTCGTGGAAGCGGTTCGCTTGCGGAAATTGTAGGAAGCACCTGATCAGACGTGCAAGCGCGCGATGGCGCGCTCGATCCGGGCTCTCAGGGCGTTGGCGCCTTGTTCATCTCAGCTAGGTCTTTGGCATGCAGGAGCATTTGTCGCGCCTCGGCCGGCGGCGCCTTTCGGGCACGCAGCAAGGC
>NZ_JBFUIU010001240.1:0-1943 GCF_056401695.1 Variovorax sp. P4_D9 | reverse complement strand
GTGCTGGAGAACGTGCAGCGCAGTGCGCTCGGTGGCCAGATCAACGCGACCATCCGCGATCGCTACTACGGCGCCGCATCGGCCACGCCGGCTTCCGTGTTTCCGGTCCTCCTGCGCAACACGCAGAACCATTTGGGCCGTTTGCGCAAGGACAAGCCCGGCTTGGCAGTGACCTTGGAGCGCGACATCCGCGACATCGTGGATGGCTTGAGTGAACGCTTCCCGCGCAGCCTCCGTATTGAAGACCAGGGCCGCTTCGCCATTGGCTACTACCACCAGTCGCAGGCCCGCTTTACAAAGAACGGCGTCGCCGCCGACACCACCGATTCAGAACCCCAGGCAGCAAAACAAGGACCCGCCGAATGAGCACCATCGCCAACCGCTACGAATTCGTTTTTCTTTTTGACATCACGAACGGCAATCCCAACGGCGACCCGGATGCGGGCAACCTGCCGCGCTTGGACCCCGAAACCAACCGCGGCCTGGTGACCGATGTTTGCCTCAAGCGCAAGATTCGCAACTTCGTGAGCCTAGCCAAGGAGGACGAGCAGGGCTACGCCATCTACATGCAAGAGAAGGCCGTTCTCAACAACCAGCATGAGAAGGCATGGAAGGCGCTGGACATCCCGCCTGATGCAAAAGACCAATACAAGAARCTGCCCAAGGACGAGGCGAAGGCGCGCGAACTCACGGCGTGGATGTGCCGCAACTTCTTCGACGTGCGCACCTTCGGCGCCGTCATGACCACGGGCGTCAACGCTGGTCAGGTGCGCGGTCCGATCCAGATCGCTTTCGCGTCCTCCGTCGATCCGGTGGTTCCGATGGAAATCTCCATCACTCGCATGGCCGTGACGACGCAGAAAGAGGCCGAAGACCAGAGCGGCGACAACCGCACCATGGGGCGCAAGCACATCATTCCATATGGCTTGTACCGCGCGCACGGTTTTGTTTCGGCCAAGCTGGCAGAGCGCACGGGCTTCTCCGCCGAAGACCTCGATTTGTTTTGGCGCGCGCTCGTCAACATGTTCGAGCATGACCGCTCCGCTGCGCGTGGGGAGATGGCCGCGCGCAAGCTGATCGTCTTTGAGCACGAGAGCGCGATGGGCAACGCGCCGGCCCACGTGTTGTTCGATGCGGTTAGCGTGAGCCCAGCCGACGCCAATGCCGAGGCGCCTGCGCGCCGGTTCTCAGACTATCGGCTCCACATTGATCGCGCAGCGATTCCGCCTGGTGTGAAGGTCAACGAGTTGCTCTGACGAGTCACCGAGGGCAGGATTACGATGGCAGAACTCTCGGCCACGGACGAGCGAGATTTCATTCCGATTTCTGCGCTGCAGCACTGCATCTATTGCCCGCGTCAATGCGCGTTGATTCACGTTGAGTAGCTCTGGGCGGAGAGCCGACGACAAGGATGCGCTCCTGCAGAAGGACGGCATCATCAAGTCGCGCCCTTTGCGGGCGCGTGGGTTGAAACGTCACCTACCTGCCGTTCCTGAACAACCCGGCGAGTCGCGCCCTTTGCGGGCGCGTGGGTTGAAACGGCTACTACGGCGGGCCAGTTCAACGGCGATGTCGTGTCGCGCCCTTTGCGGGCGCGTGGGTTGAAACAGGCAGAGATCCATTTCGTTGTCGCGGCGGTCCACGTCGCGCCCTTTGCGGGCGCGGTGGGTTGAAACATCCTCATCACGCAAGGCTTGATGCTTACCGAGCGTGTCGCGCCCTTCGCGGGCGCGTGGGTTGAAACTCCACGGTCCCGCGGGAAACGAGCGTGTTGATGTCGTCGCGCCCCGTGCGGGCGTGGGTTGAAACTCGTAGAGGTTGATGGCCGCGAGGTAGAGCGTGTAGGTCGCGCCCCGTGCGGGCGCGTGGGTTGAAACTGGAAGTAGCGGTTACGCACGATCAGGCGATTGCGTCGCGCCCCTTGTGGGCCCGTGGATTGAAAC
>NZ_JBFUIU010001239.1:0-1947 GCF_056401695.1 Variovorax sp. P4_D9 | reverse complement strand
CACCCCTACGGCGAGTTCAACATGGTGATCCCGCTGAACCCCGGCGCTGCCCTGAACGGCCCCAATGGCTGGTGTGAAGCCGGATGGACCGCGCCCGCGCCGGGCAGCCATCATTATCCCGAAGCCAGGGGCGGGGCCGTCATCGCGCTGTTCTTCCTGCCCGCCGGACGCATCGCCTATCACCCGCCACCGCAGTCCGAAGGAGTGGCGCATGCCGTCGCCTGAAGGATCGCAAGCCGACCTGGCCGGCGGCGTGCAAGAAGTGCTGCGATCGCGCAAGTCCGTGCGCGCCTACAGGCCGGATCCGCTGTCCCGAGACGAGGTGATCGAGGTGCTGCAGGCCGCAGCCACTGCGCCGAGCAATTCGAACACCCAGCCCTGGCGCGTGCACGTGCTGACCGGCGCGCCCCTGGAGGCGCTCGGAGAGGCGCTGCTTGCGGCCTTCGAGAAGGACGAGCTTCCGCCGTCTGCGCATTTCCCCGACCCGCTGCCGCAGGCGTTCTCCGCCCGCCAGGCGGATTTCGCCGCGCGCTATTACGGCGCCCTGGGCATCGATCGGGCGGATGCCGCGGCGCGGGCGCGGCAGACGCAGCGCAATTTCACCTTCTTCGGCGCGCCGGTGGGCCTGATCTTCAGCATCGACTCGCGCCTGACGCATCACAGCTGGCTGGACCTGGGCCTGTTCGTGCAGAACGTCATGATCGCAGCCAAGGCGCGCGGCATCGACACCTGCCCCCAGGTGTCGTTCGCCCGCTTCCACGAAGTCATCGCATGGCAGCTCGGGATGCCGGCCGAAGATCTGACCGCCTGCGGTATGGCGATGGGCTTCGGCGACCCCTGTGCGAGCGTGAACCGCATGAACATGCCACGTCAGGATGTTCATGAATTCGTGCGATTCGCCGGCTTCCAGGAGCCCGCGTGACCGGGCAAAAAAAAGCCTCCGGAAGGAGGCATAAACCGTTCGGCTGCGTGGAGCCTTGGGAGTCGAGTTCTTTCAGTGCGAGCCGCTCAGCAGTGTCGGCGTGCAGTAGCCGTTGCGATAAATGCCTTCGATGTTCCCCTCCACCCGGTCGGTGGTGCGCGCGGTCACGAACTTCGCCTGCGGCGTGCGATAGACGACGATGGTGCACGACAGGTGCTTGCTCAGGGTGCGGGCGACGCCATTGGCCTGGCTTGCGGTGGGGTACGTATTCATTCTTCTCCTTGCCTGTCCGATGCATGAATAGTAGTACCAAGGTACTTACAGGTCGGCATGTGTAGCCGCTAAGCCGAACTTTGAAGCATTGATCAGGCCGTAACCCAGCATTGGCGCGGGTTTCGGCCTTTTTCTTGTGTCAATTTATAGCCATGTAAATTGTTCATTATTCTATTGAATTAGCTCTGTATTAGTTCTATAAACGAAGTCATGTACATCGAGTCCGTGCCGAACCGCAACTCGCCCGCCGCAGTGCTCCTGCGCGAGTCCTACCGCGAGGACGGCAAGGTCCGCAAACGCACCCTAGCCAACCTGTCTTGCCTGCCCGAGGAGGTCATCGAAGGTCTGAAGGTGCTGCTGCGCGGGGGCGTGGCTGTTCCCAGCGTCGAGGAGGTCTTCACCGTCGAGCGCACCCTGCCTCACGGCCATGTGGCCGCCGTGCTGGGKGCTGCGCGGGGCTCSGGCGCTTCGTCCTGGTTCGCCTCAGCGCCCCAGGAACTGCAGCCCGTGCTGCTGGCCATGCTGGTGGCGCGCGTGATCTCGCCGGCCTCCAAGCTGGCCACCCACCGCTTGCTGCACGACGACACCGCCAGCTCCTCGCTGGGCCGCGTGCTGGGGGTCGGCCAATGCAGCGCCGATGAGCTGTACCGGGCGCTGGACTGGCTGCATGACGCACAACCGGCCATCGAGCGGCGCCTGGCCCGTCAGCATCTGGCGGGCTCCACCCTCGTGCTGTACGACCTCACCTCGAC
>NZ_JBFUIU010001238.1:0-1956 GCF_056401695.1 Variovorax sp. P4_D9 | reverse complement strand
ACCTGGTGGCGCTGCTGCGCATGAATCTGTTTACCCACCGTGATCTGATGGCGTGGATCGACGAGCCGTTCACAGCGCCGCCCGATCCCGACGAATCACCCCAGGGCGCATTCGCATTCACTTGATGTTGGACAGCACCCATGGGGGCACGATCCTGAAATCCACACACAAGCCGTCCGGAACCCGCGTCAGTTCAGCATGTCATCCGCCGGATTCGCCTGTCTTGGACAGCAGTGCTGCCAGGCCGACCACGGCGTAGGCGGTCGGAGACGCGCTGTCCGGAAACCACTGCCCGTACAGCCGACCGAATACGAGGCCGATCTGCGCGCCGAGGACGAGCATCGGCGCGAACAGGCCGCCGGGCGTGCCGGCCGCATAGGAAAGCGGACCGAGCGCGAAGCGGATTGCGAAGATCAGCCCGATCGTGGACAGGGATCCGGCGTTGAGCAGCGTCTGCTGCGTGAGTGCGTCTCCGCCTCCGACCCACTGGGGCGCCAGCCAACCCAGGAGGCCGACGCCGCCGCCGATCAACGCCGCCCGAGCCGCTACCGGAATACCTTCAGCCTGATCGGCTATCGCCAGTGCGCCCATGACGGCGCGCGTGTAGGCGGCAGCCGCGAGCGCGGCAATGACACCGAGGGCCACATGGACCGGCACCGTCGCGAAGCCCGGGAAGGCTTGCGCCGGCACGGCGAAATCCGGCTCCACGCCCACGAACACGCGCGCCACTGCGATCGCGCCCGCCGAGGCGCCCAGTGCCGCGGCTGCGGTGCGCGTGTCGAAACGCCGCAGCAGTTCCTCCAGCACGAACACCGCGCCGGCGATCGGGGCGTTGAAGGCCGTGGCGAGTCCCGCGCCCGCGCCCGCGGCGAACAGCACTCGGGCGTCGACTTGACCGCGCCGGAACAGCCGACCCATCAGGTCGGCGATCGAGTGACCCATCTGCACACTGGGCCCTTCGCGACCGAGGGCGAGGCCGGAGCCGATGGCGAGCACTCCGCCGACGAACTTGACAATGGCAGTGCGCACGGGTCTGCCCGGTTCGCCACCGTTGATCGCAGCCTCGACCTCGGGTATGCCGCTGCCTGCCGCATTCGGGGAAATCCTGCTCACCAGTGCTGCGGCAACCGCAGTTGCTGCAGCGGCGCTGGCGACGACGAGCAAAAGGCCAGCGAGCCCCTCCTGATGCGCCCAGGCAATGAACTCGCCTCGCAGGGCATCGGCCACTTGAAGCAGGAGCCGGAATACGGCGCAGACGAGCCCCGTGGCACATCCCACGAGCAGCGACAGCAGCGCGAGAACCAGCGTRCCGGCTCTGCTGTCGTCCTGATCGAGATCTGGCGCCATTTTGTTGTCACCCGAGGGGACTGCCTGCAGACGCGGCGCCGATGATGACGTGGTCGGACGTCGCGTGCGCCTTCAGGCGGAATCCCCGCGCAGGGCCTTAGTCGTCAATGATGAGTACAGTGGGTTCGCTCACGGTCTGACGCTTGGAAGACGTCGCTGAGCAGGTCTTCGTCCTTCACGGCCCCAACGCCTTCACCGTGGCGCCGACGTTGCCAACGTAACCGGAGATTGAGTTTTTCGATATGGGTCATTCGTACGCAGCCGTCAGTTTTGTGCTGTAGCCGCAACACAATTCGTCCCTTGGCCTCAGCAGCGGTCGTGGTGCGCATCAATAATGTATCAAACAAGAGTTTCCGGGGAAGGGGCGGCTTCTAACGTAGCAAACTTGGCGGTTGGAAGGTCCGAAATCGACGCTGCGCTGAGCCAAAGAGTGCCTAAGTCGCGTTCAGCGATGCGCACGGCGACCGACGGCCTTAGCAGCAGGGACCTCGCGCAGCGTGCCTTCAGGCAGGTCCCGATGTAGCGCTTGGTCGATAGCGTCCAGCAGCAACTGTTGCGATAGGGCTTTTCCAAGAAGTCCACCGCGCCGTCTTTGATGCCGTCTTTGAT
>NZ_JBFUIU010001237.1:0-1957 GCF_056401695.1 Variovorax sp. P4_D9 | reverse complement strand
CTTCTCTGTCCTGCCGTCGGATGTCAGCGGGCACTGACCCCATCACTTCGAACGCTCACTCTGTGCACCGAAAACGAGTCAACCGAATGAAAGGGGCCTTCATCGCGCGTGTCAGAGGCATTTCGTGACCGCCAGGAGCTGAATAGCGGGCGTCGCGAATAAGGTTGCCGCCCACTTCGCTCAGGCCCGCATGCCCTGAGCCATGTCCGGCATCGGCCCCACATAGCGCCCGCGCGGGCGGATCACTTGCGCCACGCCGAGTTGCTCCAGGCTGTGCGCCAACAGCCCGACGCTGCGCGCCGTTGCGAACAGGCCGAAGGCCGCATCGGCGGGCAGTCGGTGGTGCGCCACCAGGGCGGCCAGGGCGACGTCGATGTTGGGCTGCAATCCGGTCAGCTTCGTCACCTTCTGGATGAAGCGCGCGATCGCCTCCGGAGGCTCGAACAAGGCCAGCAAGGCGGCCGCGCGCGGATCGCCGTCGGGATAGAGGTGGTGACCGAATCCTGCCAATGGCAAACCGGTCGACAGGTAGTGGGCCACCACCTGCTCCTCGCCTAGTCGCTCCACTTCGCTGAACAGCGCCTGGACGCGGCCAGAGGCATCGCCATGCAAGGGGCCCGAGAGCGTGGTCAATCCGGCCAGCAGGCAGGCCGGCAACGAGGCGCCTGTCGACGCCGCAATGCGTGCCACGAACGCTGAACTGGTCAGTTCGTGGTCGACCAGCAAGACCATGGCTGTCCGCAGCAACTCAGCCACCTGGGGCGTTTGTTTCCACCCTTGTGCAAAGCGCCGGTGCAGCGCTTGCTTCCCTGGCTGGGCGCCGAACGCATTGGCCAACTGACCCACCAGGCTCTGGCCCTCGCTGTGCAGCACCCGCGTCAGGCGTCCACGCGTGGAATGCCCTGACGCGGCCAGGCCGGCGAGGGCGGTGAAGGCCGCTGCGCGTCCCGGTTGGCCCGAGCGCGTCGGCGTCGCGCACGAGAAGTCGACGGCTTGCTCGGCGCCCCACAACAGCCGAGCCACATCTTCCAGGGTGGCTGATGCGGCGAGGCGCACAGCATCCTGGCCCCGGTAGTACGGACGTCCGCGAACGAAGGCGCAGAGGGCGGTCGGAATGCTGGGCTCCGAGCCGAACAGCGTATTGGCGGCCAGCGTCTCGTGTTTGCGGCCTGCCTGCTTGCGCTTGGCCAGGCCGGCGACGTCTTCGGCGCGGTAGAGGCTGCGGCGTGTGTCAGCCGGATCCGGCATGACTTCGAGCTTGCCGCGGCTCACGTAGGCGTAGACCGTTTGCGGTTGCACGCCGAGAAGGTCGCATGCCTCGCTCATCGAAATCCAGGAAGCCATGATCAAAGGAGGGAAGAAAGTATTTATATTGATTTTATACATCAATATTGACGCCATGATCAATCGTTAACTAGCATGCAGGCATGAAGCCCCAGGTCCTGCAACTCAATCCGATCCTGATCCCAGCGATCAACGAAGAGCTCGCATCGCTCTACACCGTCCACAAATTCTTCGAGACCGGCGACCAAGAGGCCTGGCTGCGTGAACATGGCGCATCCATCGACGCCGTCATCACCGGCGGGCACACCGGCATCTCGCGGGCCATGCTGGAACAGCTGCCTGGCTTGAGGGTCGTGGCAGTCAACGGCGTCGGCACCGACGCCGTCGATCTGGCGTACTGCCGGGAACGTGGCCTGCCCGTCACCGCGACACTTGGCGCGCTGACCGAAGACGTGGCCGATCTGGCCATCGGCTTGCTGCTCGCCGCATGCCGAAACCTGTGTGCCGGCGACCGCTTCGTGCGCGAGGGCCAGTGGGAATGCTTCCCCCAGCCCAGCGCCATCCCGCTGGCGCGCCGGTTCAGCGGCATGCGCGTCGGCATCGTCGGCATGGGGCGGGTGGGCCGCGCGGTCGCGGCTCGGGCAGCGGCCTTTGGCTGCCCGATCGGCTATAC
>NZ_JBFUIU010001236.1:0-1961 GCF_056401695.1 Variovorax sp. P4_D9 | reverse complement strand
TCCGGTTCGATGCGCTGGTCCACGCGCGGCAGGTGCGGCGGCAGTGCCTCGCGCTTGGGCTGGCGGCGCTTCTGGTCCTCGGGTGCTCTGCCGCCTGGGGTGCCCTCCGGGGTGCTGCTGTGCAGGGCGGCGAGCTGAGCTTCCAGGCTCGCCTGGTCGGCGGCGAATGTCTCCTCGAAGATCTCGCGCTGCTCGGCGTTCATGCGCTCGGTCTTGGCGCCGAACCGCCAGGCCTTGAGCTTGGCGAGCTGGAACGTGATGCTCTCGATCTTGGCATCACGCCACTTGATGCCTTGGGCCTGCGAGTKGACCCGCTTGTCCAGCGCGTCGATGTGCTTGGTCTGCTCCCCGATGTGGGCCAGCATTTGCACGGCCAGAGCCGTCAATTCGTCCGGGCTCAGACCCTTCAGATCTTCGGCTTTGAACTGCTGCGCATCGAGCATGTCCGCATTGTGCAAGGCCACATCGAYGCGGTCATCGGTGCATGTTTGGATTGCCGYGGRGGCGTCTTTGCGCTAGGCTTTTRMMTAAATACAATAACGTATTAAAGTTGCTGTGCAAGGTCCCCTGTAACACCGGACCGGAAGACTCTGCGCTGAAGGTCATGAAGGTATTGAGATGCCGAGAAGAAGCCCGTTCCACATTGAGTTGTCGGTCGCAGAGGCTGCMGAGTTGAACCGGCGGGCGGTTCGATATACGTTGCCCTATTTTGAAGTGATTCGCGCCAAGATGATCTTGATGGCCGCCCAGGGCATCGACAACGACGAGATCGCCGCTCGCCTGGATACGCGCCGTGAAGTGGTCAGCCAATGGCGCAAGCGCTTCTTCAAGGATCGATTGGCAGGCCTGGACGAACGGGTGCGCCCGGGACGTCCCCGGCTGCATCCCGAGCCAGCTCAGCGTTGATCGGCACTCGGGTCACATCCGCGTGATCACTCTCAATTGCTCCAGGCGCTGCCAGGGCAGCCCGAGCACCAGAGCGTCGAATTGATCCTTGCTCAGCGCCAGCGGTGCGGCGTCGGCTGCGACGTTGCGTGGCCACTCGAAGCTGCCTTTGTTCAGTCGTCGTGCGGCGCACCACACCCCGAAGCCATCGTGCACCAGGAGCCTGATGCGCGATGAACGGGCGTTGGCGAAGAGGTACCCGTGATGAGCCTGCGCGGCGCCGAAGACCTGTACGACGCTCGCCAGCAGCCGCTCGGTGCCGGCGCGCATGTCGATGGGCTGCACCGCCAGCCAGACGGCGTCGATGCGAATCACCGCAGCAGCTCCCGCATCCAGGCCGCACACTCCGCAGCGGCGGCGCACGGCCAGCTCACGGTGATGGCGGTCGTGCCCCGGTGCAACTCGATGCGAATGGCCGCGGGCTCAGCCTCGGCGGGCGGGATTTGCACCGGCACGAAGGCGGCGACCACAGCGCTGTTGGCAGCCCTCGCCAGCGCGCCGCCACCACGCCGCTCGGCCTCAAGAACCCAGCGGCGGGCCAGGTTCGCGTTGACGCCATGGGCCATCGACACCGCAGCGATCGATACGCCAGGCGAGCTGCATGCCGCCACGACCTGCGCCTTGAACTCGGCGCTATGTGTGCGCCGGCGTCGACGGCCAGCGCTGGCTTCGTTGGAAATAGTGTGCACGTGTCCACCAAAAACGTAGTGGACACGAGCATCCTAAAACGATCCGTCGCAATCAAGGTGCCGCGGCTGGACGCTTACAGAAAGGATATGGATCAGTCTTCGCAAGGGTAGTGAGGCAGCAAAGAGTGAAGTGATGTGAAACAGGTCAGACCGGGACGAGCTAAACCTGCATGTGGTCTCGGACATAGAAAGTCCGCCATAGGAGATGAGGCGCTTGTCAGCGGATATGCATGGGGGCCAGCGGGGCGAGTCGGGGAAACCAGGCGAGCCGCGCAATCAAGGCCGGATATAAGGACGCAGCCGACTTCTTCGCAGCACAACACAAAT
>NZ_JBFUIU010001235.1:0-1969 GCF_056401695.1 Variovorax sp. P4_D9 | reverse complement strand
GCCCTCGAAGACGACCTGGCGGGATTCAGCGATGCGGGAGGCCATCGCAGCGACATTGGCAGGCGGCGCGACGCCGTCCTGATCACCGGTGACGAGCAGCGTCGGCACATCGATCTGCTCGATCTCGGCGGACTGTGCGCCGCCCAGTGCTTCGCAGCTTTGCGCATAACCTTCGGGCGATTGGCGCATTACGCTCTCGCGGACAAGCGCCAGAACGGCAGGCTGGTGCTCCTTCGTTTCCTTGCTGGTTGCAGCCTTGACGATCGCATCCGAAATCTCCTGCATGGCGGCCGCTCCGCCGCGGGCCGCAGTCGCGCGCGCCATGATGCTCGGTCGTGCCGCTTCCGGTGGCGCGACCAGCGGCCCGAACAATGACAACGACTTGACCCTGCCCGGATTGCGCACCACAAAGTGCTGCGCGACGATGGTGCCGAGCGAGTGGGCCATGGCGTGCAGCGATTCCACACCTAGGGTGGCGAGCAGGTCTTCGAGAGCGGCGGCGTAGCGTTCGATCGAGAGCGGCTGTTCCAGCAACGTCGAGCGCCCACTGCCAGGAAGATCCGGCCGGATCACTTTGAAGCCTGACAGCGCAGCCAACAGAGGGGTCCAAGTGTTCGACGAGCCGCCGAGGCCGTGGATGCACAGGAGTGCCTCTCCTTCGCCGTCGATCTCGACAGCCAGCCCTTTGATGATGTGTGTTGTCATCGTGCTGCTCAGACGAACTTGTTTTCGATGGCACCGAGGCCGTCGATCTCGACCCGCACCACATCGCCCGCCTTCAGGTATTGCGGCGGCGACATGCCCATGCCGACGCCCGCCGGCGTGCCCGTGGCGATCATGTCGCCCGGATACAGCGTGATGCCGCGCGAGATGGTCTCGATCAGCGTTGGTATGTCGAAGATCATGTTCTCGGTCGGGCCGTCCTGGCGCAGTTCACCGTTGACCCAGCAGCGCACGCGCGTCTTCGTGCCGTCAAACTCGTCGGCCGTCACGACCCACGGGCCCATCGGGCAGAAGGTGTCGAACGACTTGCCCATGTCCCACTGGCTGTGGCGCACCTGCACATCGCGCGCCGTCACGTCGTTGACGACCGTGTAGCCGAAAGCATGATCCATCGCGTTAGCACGCGTGATGTTCTTGCCGCCCTTGCCGATGACCACGGCAAGTTCGGCTTCGTAGTCGATCTGCTTCGAGATTTCGCTTGGCACCAGCACGTCATCGTGCGGTCCAACTACGCACTCGGGCACCTTGGTGAAGACGATGGGCCACTCGTCGGTCTTCGCTCCGCTGTCCTTGAAAACCGAGGACGACAACTCCTTCGCATGCGCGTGGTAGTTGCGGCCAACGCACCAGACGTTGCGGCGCGGCTTGGGCAGCGGCGCGTCGAGCGCGACATCCGCGACCTTGACGACCGCGCCGTTCGTTGCCGGCAGCTTGCCGCCTTCGGCCAGTGTTTCGATCAGGGTCAGGGCTCCCTTGTCCGCCTGTTCGGGCGTGAGGATGAACGGAGTGATGGTGAGTCCGTCGGCAGACACGAGGCCTGTTTGGCGGCGGCCTTCGGCCAGGTAAGTTGCGATGCGCATGGGGTGTTGACTCTTGTGGTTCTCTTCAAAAATCGCCGGGTTTGAAGGGCTCGGCGGCATGGGATGAACTTTAGGAATTCCAGCCGTTTGGCGCTTATCGGCGCGTCCAGCGACGTATCAGGGAGTCTTGCCATGTTCCTGAATCCGTGAGCCCAAGAGTGAAAGGGGCTCACCCTGCGGGTGCGATCGATTTGAGGTGGTTTGGTAAACGCGAGACAGGTGTGGGGCGTTTATGGGCCTGTTGCAAACGCAGTATCCGATTCCTTCCAATGCGCCCCTTCATCGTCAAGCAACTCGACTACGACCTCACCCCGGTAGCCGGTCTGGCGCTGGTAGGACATCACCTGAATCGACTCGCGCCGGTGTTCAAGCAACTCGATGCCGCC
>NZ_JBFUIU010001234.1:0-1972 GCF_056401695.1 Variovorax sp. P4_D9 | reverse complement strand
CGTCAAGCGCACCGGCGTGGCTCGCAATCCGCTGCGAGCCGGCGAGAAACTCGAAATCCGCGTCGACCAGCAGTTGCGCGACATGCAGAAGAATCGCCGGCTGGTTCGATCATTCTTCGAAGCACCTTCTGTCGCCTATATTTTTGACTGCTGAGTAAGAGGGGACATCATGCTCAATAGGCGCACCTTCCTGATCGCACCTGCAGCGCTCTTGCCAGGCGCGTTCACGGCGACAGCTTCGCTGGCCCAGCCGGCCAATAAGGCGACGAAGATGTTCGTCGGCTTCGCGCCGGGCGGTGGTACCGACGCGTTAGCGCGCGCGCTGGCCGAGGCGATCCGACCTGCGTTTCCGGGCGGCATCTTTGTCGAGAGCAAACTAGGTGCCTCGGGCAGACTGGCTGTGCAGGCCACCCGAACTGCCGATCTCGACGGCAGCGCGCTGCTGTTCACGCCTGATTTCGCGCTGACGGTCTATCCGCACAGCTTCAAGAAGTTGGGGTACGACCCCATCAAAGATCTGACGCCAGTGGCAGTCTGCGCCCGATCCGGCTATGCCTTTTGCGCGGGTCCTGCAGTGCCCGCGTCAGTGAAGAACATGCGCGAATATGTCGAGTGGGTCAAGGCCAATCCGCAATCGGGATCATATGGATCGTCGGGCGCTGGAACGACGCTGCATTTCGCCGGCATCATGCTTGAGAAAGCCACCGGCCTGACTTTGACGCACGTGCCCTACAAGGGCGGGGCGCTGTCGATGACGGATGTGATGGGCGGACAGATCCCTGTGAGCATCAATGCGGTGGGCGAGGCCTTACCGCACTACCAGGCCGGCAAGCTTAGAGTGCTGGGCACCTTTGGCGCCGTGCGCAGCCCCTTCATGCCCGAGGTCCCCACCATGGTGGGGTCCGGCTACAGGGACGTGGTGTCCGAAGCTTGGCTCGCCGTGTTGATGCCCCCCAAATCGCCGCCAGCGCTGGTGGCCCATGTCGCGGAAGTCCTGAACAAGGCGACCTCATCGCCCGAATTGCGCGAGCGCTTTGCCAAGTTCGGGATGGAACCAGCGACGAGTTCGCCGAGTGCGCTGGCCGGTCTGATTGTGGCCGATACCCGGCGTTGGGAGCCAATCATCAAGTCCAGTGGTTTCACCGCTGATGAATGAATGGCGCGCTAGGGGCGCGCTGGCATGCCTGGCAGGCACAGCGCCTGGTCGTCCGCTGCTTCAGGCAGGAGAGGTCCGCGCCGGAACACGCCGCTCGCGCGCATGACTATTTGTCCATCCGCCTGGATCAGACCCTGCGAGAAGACGAGATTCCGCGTGACCCGGAGAATTTCGGCCTGCCCCTGGATCCAACTTCCCAGGGGCGCGCCGGCCAGGAAGTCCGCTTGTAGGCTGATCGTGGGGAGGAACTGACGCGGGATGTCCGTCTGGTACTGCGCCGCGGTCGAGATCAGGATGTCCGCGAAAGTGCAAAGCATGCCACCGTGGCAGTTTTGGCCAGGGTTGACGTGTCCAAGGCCAACGCGGAAGCCCAGCTGCAATCGATCGCCGTACCAGCGCGCGAACAGCGGCCCGTTCACACTGGCGAACGTACCGCCCAACTCAACGGACTCGAACCCGGGAGGAGGTGGGAGGGGAGACGATATTTGGGTCATGCTCGTCAAGCTGCCCTTCGAATGGAGCTCCAGGCTTCCTGCAGGGCCGCGCGGTGCTCGGGTGCGGCGATGCCGATCAGGGCCTCGGCCCGTGCATCCAACGACAAGCCGCGGAGTTCGGCTACGCCATGCTCTGTGACCACGGCGTCTGCTTGGTAGCGAGGCACCGTGCACAGGCTCTGGTCTCCCAGCACTGGCACGATGCGCGAGACCGTGCCCTTGCGTGCCGTCGCACCGAGGCAGATGAGAAGCCGTCCCCCGGGCGAGGCAATTGCACCCTGCGCGAAAGCAGGCAGCCCGCCCGAACCGGCCTGGATCATCC
>NZ_JBFUIU010001233.1:0-1972 GCF_056401695.1 Variovorax sp. P4_D9 | reverse complement strand
GGCCTCACGATCGCCTACACCGATGCCAAGGGCGGCGCGCAATCGCTTGAGGTTGACAAGCTGATCGTCTCGATCGGCCGCGTTCCGAACACCATCGGCCTCAACGCCGAAGCGGTGGGCCTGAAGCTCGACGAGCGCGGCGCCATCGAGGTTGACGAAGAGTGCCGCACCAGCCTGCCCGGCGTCTGGGCCATCGGCGACGTGGTGCGCGGCCCGATGCTCGCGCACAAGGCCGAGGAAGAGGGCGTGGCGGTGGCCGAGCGCATTGCCGGCCAGCACGGGCATGTCAACTTCAACACGATTCCGTGGGTGATCTACACCTCGCCGGAAATCGCCTGGGTCGGCCAGACCGAGCAGGAGCTCAAGGCCAGCGGCCGGGCCTACAAGGCCGGCACCTTTCCATTCCTCGCGAACGGCCGGGCGCGCGCCCTGGGCGACACCACCGGCATGGTCAAGTTCCTGGCCGACGCGGCCACCGACGAGATCCTCGGCGTCCACATGGTCGGCCCGATGGTCAGCGAGCTGATCTCCGAAGCCGTGGTGGCGATGGAGTTCAAGGCCAGTGCCGAGGACATCGCACGCATCTGCCATGCGCACCCGTCGCTGTCGGAAGCCACCAAGGAAGCTGCGCTCGCCATCGACAAGCGCACGCTGAACTTCTGAGTACGTGAAGACCGTCAGGCAGGTGTACGACGCCGAGCTGGTTGCGCGGGGTTACCAAAGCGACCCCGCGCAGCTGCACGCCGTGGAAGCCCTTGACCGCTGTGCGCGGGAGTGGGGCGAGTACAAGGCGCAGCGTTCCAACGCCTTCAAGAAGCTGATCAACCGGCCGGAGATCCCGCGCGGGGTCTACATGTACGGCGGCGTCGGGCGCGGCAAGAGCTTCCTGATGGATTGCTTCTACAACGCGGTGCCGCTCAGGCGCAAGACGCGGCTGCACTTCCACGAGTTCATGCGCGAGGTGCACCGCGAGCTGGCTGAATTGCAGGGCACGGTCAATCCGCTGGACGAACTCGGCCTTCGGATCTCCAAGCGCTACAAGCTGATCTGCTTCGACGAGTTCCATGTCGCCGACATCACCGATGCGATGATCCTGCACCGCTTGCTGGCGGCCTTGTTCGACAACGGGGTGGGCTTCGTCACGACGTCGAATTTCAAGCCCGACGATCTTTATCCGGGCGGGCTGCACCGCGACCGCATCCTGCCGGCGATCGCGCTGCTGAACCAGCGGCTGGAGGTTCTCAGTGTCGACAACGGCACCGACTACCGGCGCCGCACGCTCGAACAGGTGCGGCTCTACCTGACGCCCAACGGCGCGGCGGCCGACAAGGAAATGCGCAAGGCCTTCGAACGCATCGCCGAGAGCGCCGACGAGAACCCGGTGCTGCACATCGAGTCGCGCGAGATCCACGCGCGGCGCAAGGCCGGCGGCGTGGTCTGGTTCGATTTCAAGACCTTGTGCGGCGGTCCGCGTTCGCAGAACGACTATCTCGAGATTGCGAGCCAGTTCCATACCGTGCTGCTGTCCGACGTGCCGTACATGCCGGTTCGGATGGCCTCTGAAGCACGTCGTTTCACCTGGCTGGTCGACGTGTTCTACGATCGACGCGTGAAATTGATCATGTCCGCCGAAGTGCCGCCCGAGGCGTTGTACACCGAGGGTCCGCTGGCCCATGAGTTTCCGCGCACGGTGTCGCGCCTCAACGAGATGCAGTCGACCGAATTCCTGGCGCTTGAGCGCCGCAACGTCGACACCCGCCTGACATGAAGAACATCGTCCTTGCCCTGCTGATCTGTCTTGCCGCGGCGCCACTCTGGGCGCAGTCGGGCGCGACCACGGGCGGGGCCGACCTCGACGCCGAGCGCGCCAGGCTGGCCGAGGAGCGCAAGGCGATCAGCGCGCGCTACGACACCGAGCGGGCCGCCTGCTACAAAAAGTTCGCGGTCGAGGGTTGCCTGGAGGAGAGCCGGC
>NZ_JBFUIU010001232.1:0-1979 GCF_056401695.1 Variovorax sp. P4_D9 | reverse complement strand
ACCGGCGCCACCACCACCGGCGCCCCCGCCACCGGCGCCACCACCACCGGCGCCACCACCACCKGCSCCRCCRCCACCGGCRCCSCCGCCACCGGCACCGCCGCCGCCACCAGCCCCACTACCCGCGCCTGGTCCGCTGCCTGCGGACCCAGCAGCGCCAGCGCCGCTGCCACTGCCCGCAGCTGCGCCACCGGCACCTGCGCCGGAGCCCGTCGCCCCCGACCCAGCGCCTCCACCAGGATCGGCGCCTGAACCGACCGCCGCGATGCCAATACCGCCCTTGGATGCGATCGCCGCGCCGACTGCCCCGACACCGGGAGCCGCGCTGGCAATCGATGCCTGCTGGCCGACTTGTCCCCCTGGGGAGTTCCCCACGCAGATCCTTTCTCCGAACGGGTTGTAGCGATCGCATGAGAGGTTGCTTGGCGCCGCGGTGCGAACGCTGGCCTTGCCCGGCTCCGCTCTCGGCTGGGTCGTTTGCAAGGCCTGCGCTTCCCGCGGCTTCACGGACGCTGCCGAGGGCGAAATCGGGACCGGGGCGGGCGAGCGCACAGGCTGGGGTTCAATCCGTGCAGTGATCACCGGGACGGACATGGCCTCTCGTTCTTCCGGCGCGTGCGACACGGCCCGATCCCGGCGACGCGGGACCGCTCGCCGCTCATGGACGGGGGCACTCGGCACCGGAGAGGCTTCAAGGCTGGGCCTCTCCTCTTGGGCACTCACTTCCCGGGCCCGCACTTCCTCGCTACTCACTTCCGCAGCACGCACTTCCGGGACGCGCGTTTGCTGGGCACGCTGTTCCTGCGCTCCCACCTCCGGCAACTCAGCTTTCAACTGTTCAGCAAGCGATTGCTCGGCCACGGGCGGGCCGTCGCGCTCCGCCGTCATCGCGACCGGCGACGAGATCACGGGCGCATCCTGTGAGATCCGGAACGAGGGGGAGAGGATCGACGGCGAACTTGCAATCGGCTGTGTGCGAACGGGGCCGACGCTCGAATGCCAGTACACGTACGCCGTCGCAGCCAGAGGAAGGCCGATCAAGAGCAGCGCCAGCCTCTTGTCGATGCCTGCAGACAGCCGAGATCGAATGGAACGCGTGGGGCCGGGGCCGACGACGGGCGCAGGCCGGAATTGGTCCAGCGCGTTGTCCGGCGGCGCGTACGCGTTGCCTGGGTCCGGCATCGTCGGAACAAACGCCGCCGCATCGAACCGTATACCCGAAAACTTGCCCGCACAGCCGCGGCAGTACCTGGCCCGGTCCCKGTTGGGCGTGTGGCATGCGTCGCAGTACTTGGTCATGCTTGTTCCCCTACATCTGTCGAGGAACGCTCGCAACTTACCCCACAGGGATCAACGAGGTGAGGATGACGAGCGAATTGATCACCACGAAGAAGGCCGCGAGATCCAGGGCGGAYGCTCGGCGCGGCACGGCGAGTTCGTCCCATTGGGACGCCGCCACGGTGCCCAGTTCCTTGGCSACATAAAAGCCCGCGAGCTTGTGMGAGCAGCATTTGCAATAGCGTGCCGAGCCGATGTTGATCGTGTTGCAGGCATCGCATACCTCCGCCGAACTGGCGCCCACCCGTAGCCGGACCAGATCGATCAAGCTTCCGAAGGCGGTGAATTGCSCAGGCGGTGTTTCGGCCAACGATTCGACGGCGTTCATTGAATTTCTCCTCGGCGCACGCGGGTGGCCAGTCGGATGGACGATGCTTCGCGGTTGCAGGATGGATGCACCTTCGCCCGCTCGAGGACCCGCCGGAGCCTCTCTTCCGCGATGGCAATCCTGGCGAACAGTCGCAGATCCACGTCCGACGGCCCCGGCCCGAGGCCTTCGAGTTGGCTGCGATACGCGGCGACGATTCGCAGGTGGATCGCTTTTCGCAGGTTCACAGCCGCGGTCCAGGCCCTGCGTGCGCTCATCTCGGCAATCACCGGCGAGCTTCGGGATGCGCTTCCCCTGCTTCGCGCACTCGGCG
>NZ_JBFUIU010001231.1:0-1980 GCF_056401695.1 Variovorax sp. P4_D9 | reverse complement strand
GCTGCTGCCGGTGGCCGTCTGGATGCAGGCGCATGGCCCCGTGGCGGAGGGCAGGACGCGGCCACGAGCGGGTATTCGAGCGGCCGACGCGAACTTGCGCTTCAGACTGATTGCGGCCACTCGCGCGGCGTCGGTCGAACGACGGTTCGAGAGGAAACCAGTCGTTGAGACGTACCGGGTGAGAGTGTCTTCCGCCAACAGTCTCCCCTGCGCTGCTCAGCCAGCGGGATCGAACACCCTGAGGAACTCGCGTCGCGTCTTTGGCCCGTAGGTCCTGAAGTGAGGATCGGGTTTCTCCAGGTAGGCSATGCGCTTTCGGGCGACCGAGTCGCGGGCGGTGTATCGCTTCACTTCCGTCGGCGTCAAGCCGTACACGTTCGCGGCGTTGAGACCGAATATCTTGGCCCGCAGCGCAGGCGTCATCWCGSGATAGCCATGCCGTTCGCGCAGTTCCGCCGAGATCTGGAACGTCCGGAAGGCTTGGATCTGGTCCTGCGGTGAGCCGTACCAGATCGAATCCGTGCCCCACAGCACGTTGTTCTCGCCGCACGCGACGATCAGTTTYCCCAGGGCGTGAGCCGCCTGWTCGGGGTCACGCATCAGGAAGCGCCACGTGCTGCCSAGCTCCGCATAGACGTTGCTGTTCGGCTTGACCTGGTGTTTGCGCAAGGACGTAATCAGCGTGTCGATGCCGTCGCTCTTRCCGCTCGCGTCGTAGGCCTTTTCGGTCACCGTGCTGACGAAGCCCGAGTGATAGMTCAGGAAGTTCACGTCCGGGTAACGCCTGGCGACGACGCCGATGTCGCTGCACTGGCTGTGCTCGTAGGAGCGTGGTCCGAACGGCAGCCCCTTGTGGATGCAGATGTTCTTGACGCCCAGTGCGCGAGCCTTCTCGATGAACCGGATGCCGACGTCGTCGTGCAGGAAGTAGCCCTTGCCGTTCGGTCCRTACTGCGTGTAGGTCTTCCAGGCGCTGATGCCCCACTTCTCGTGCAACTCGTCCATGCCCTCGAGGTCTCCGGGCTGGTTCGGGTTGACGCGTCCATGCAGCAGCAGCCGGTGCGTTCCCTCGAGCTTGTCGACCAGCCTGCGGACCTCGTCGGCGGCCTGRATCGTGACCGGTTCGGCGTCSCGAGCGGAGGGYACGAAGGACAGCACCATCACGTCGGTGTCGCTGTCCATGAACACRTCCTTGAGGAAGACCTCCGCGCTCTTCGAATTGCCTTTCGGCGTGTCGATGAAGTGGCCCTGGACGTCGAGGATGAACTCCTGCCTGGCGGGRCCGACCTGCGCGCGCGCGAGCTGCRTATCCAGCRCGGCGTCGCGGGGCAGCTCGAAGAAGCCGCCGGTCCTTCCGGCCGCGGCGTTGGCCGCRTTGAAGGCCAGCAGCGTGCTGGCTGCGCCACAGGAGGAGGTCAGGAACGCTCGCTTCGAGCATCCCAGCCGCTTCGCGTTGGTTGCCGCGGCCTCGTGTGCGAGGCGGTTAGCTTCGATGTTCGCCGGCCACAGCGACACCGGTTCGAACTCGCCATTCGAGGTGCTGTCGAGCTTGATGGGTAGGCGCTTGCCCTCAGGGTCGCTGTCATGCATGGTGGTCCCCCGGTTTGATCAAGAAGACCCGCCGGCCCGCCAACGGCGCCATGAGCCCCCTTGGTTTCGACGAGACCTCCCAATTCTGCTCCGCACGCGGGGGCTCGGCCCTAGAACACAAGCTAGGCACGCCCGCGGGCGGGCTGTGCTGTGCTTAGAACGCCTGAGCGTGGCAAGAAGACTGAAGGCGGACGTTCCGGGTCCGGGGAGCGGAAGATCGCTACGGCCTGAAGCGAGCCTCGGTTGGGGCTTGCGTCGTAAGGTCGCCGAAAAGAGGGAGTGGCGGGTTCAAGCAACTCGTCCTGATCACGTTCAACTCGTATCGCGCGCAYGCGGGCAAGCTGAACCCATTTGACCCGGACTCAAGGTCAGCAAGCAGGTATTGAGCCG
>NZ_JBFUIU010001230.1:0-1982 GCF_056401695.1 Variovorax sp. P4_D9 | reverse complement strand
TCCATGGCCTCTCGCTGCGCCTCTCTCGCGAGCGACCCCCGCGGCTGGAATTTGTCGTCCCAGTGGTAGTCCGCGATTCCAACCGCTGCCGTGACCACTGGGCATCGGACCGATTGATGGCTGCCCTCAAGGTGTCGGCGGAGACCCTCCGGCAGGGCATATCCACTCTCATACAGGGTCTGTGCTTCGCCACCGCACAAAGGGCATTTCGCGCGGTCGCCGAACTGTAGGTGGGAAACACGCGGCAAAGGCTCGGCCAGGGCGATTAGGTCGTCTGAAATGTGCTGGACCCATCGATAAGTGTCATCGACACGGACGCAATCGAAGTAGGTGCGGAGGATTGCTTGGGCTTCCCCGGACATCATGTGCAGCATCGCATCCCGCGTCCTATACAACTCTTCCTTGAGTTGGCTGATCTCGCGATCCTGGGCTGTGAGGAGTGGAGGAGGCTGTCGTCTCATGATCGGTGGTGGCGGTGAAGCCGGCCCTGGGCATTGCCAAGTTCGAATCGTAAGTGCCGGCGCGCCTGCTCCCACCTGTGGATAACTCTCACGTGTAGTTTTTGTTCGACGTTGCCTATTTTTTGAGCGCAAACCCGGAGAGTCGCAAGTCATTGATTCTCTTCAGGAAGTGTGTCGGAAGCCGAAAAGTTGTGCACCTCGGGCAGGTTGTACAAGGGGCGTTATGTAAAATATGAGTACATAACAAAATAAATTCTACTCATTAAGGGAATCTCTGCTAGAGTTGCATCATGACAAGCGAAACCCATACCGCCATGACGCCCGAGCAGTTCACCGAGGCGATCGCGGCGCTTAGATGGAAGCAATCTGATTTCTGCCGGAAGACCGGACTCGACAAGAACACGCCGAGCCGTTGGGTGAACGGCATCACGCCGATTCCGGTTTGGGTGTCTGCGTACCTCGGCGCGATGGGAGAAATCAAGCGGCTGCACGCGACCTACGTGGAGCCCGACTAGATCCGCCGCGCCTCATGGCGGGATTCACGCAAGGTGCGTTCATCTGAGGCAAAAAAACGGCCGGAAGGGTGTTGGACCACCCGACCGACCTGACCGCAACGTGCATCACTAGAAGGATCTGCACATCATGGCTAAACAACAGAATACCGCGTCCGCAGACGGCGCGCCAACAACAGGCTCCAACATCCTGCCGTTCGTCCGCACGGCTCCTGCGGCCCCGTTGAAGGCCCCGCGCGAGGGTCGAAGGGCCACAGTGGACAAGGTAGTGCATATCCGCGGCCATCTCGCAAGACCAGAAATGGTTGAGGCGACCTCAGAACTTTTAGAGCAAATGAAACGAGGAGAGCAGACGGGCGTGATGTACTTCGCAGCCGGCGCCGCAGGAATGTAAGCGCCTGGCCGTGGCATCTTGAGGTGACGTGGCCTGTGGCTGAGCATCGCGTCCATGATGAACATGGTGGATGCGGCTTGGGCGAAGGCAATGGTGTTTGCCTCGCGCTGGCTCGGCGTCGTCGTGCTGACCGTGTTCGTTGTCGGTCGAGCCGCGGCCGTCTCGGCGCGGCGCCGGGCGTCGACCTGGTCGAGCTCAGCCGGCAGGCTGCCACCGGTGGGGCAGCAACTCCTCGATCCGACTGTTCAACTGCGTCGGCATGCGGGTGAGGACGTCCTTCAGGTAGGCCCAAGGGTCGTGCCCGTTGAGCTTGGCCGACTGAAGCAAGCTCATCACGACAGCAGCTCGCTCGCCGGCCAACTGGCTCCCAATAAAAAGCCAATTTTTGCGTCCAACAGCTATCGGCCGCATCCGATTCTCACAATGGTTGTTGTCCAGCGGCACGTCGCCATCGAGCAGGAAGCGACCGAACCCCTCCCAGCGGTTCAAGCTGTAGTCAATCGCCTTGGCGATCGCGCTACCGTCGGGCACGCGCGTGCGCTCGAGTTTGAGCCACAGATGCAGCTGATCCCACAATGGCTTGGATCGCTCCTGCCGCATCTGCAGCCGCTCCTC
>NZ_JBFUIU010001229.1:0-1987 GCF_056401695.1 Variovorax sp. P4_D9 | reverse complement strand
CTGTACGCGCGTCGCTGGAACATCGAGCTGGACCTGCGCAACCTCAAGACCACCACCGGCATGGATGTGCTGCGCTGCCAGACGCCGCAGATGAACGACAAGCAGCTGTGGGTCCATCTGCTGGCCTACAACGTGATCCGGCTGCTGATGGCGCAGGCCGCCAGCCACGTCGGCATCGACCCGCGCGGCCTGAGCTTCAAGCACACGGTGCAACTGTGGACGGAGTGGGTCACGCGAGGCCTCTCGGTCACGAAGGATTGCCAGCGGCTGTTCACGTTGATCGCCCAATGCAAGGTCGGCCATCGACCCGGACGCATCGAGCCGCGAATGCGAAAACGAAGGCCAAAACCCTACCCGTGGTTGAAGGTGCCGCGCGCTCACGCTCGCCGACAAGTCGAGAAGTATGGTCATGCGTACGAGCCAAAGTAAGCGCCATTCACCCTAGCGCCGCACTTGAGAAGCACTCATAGGTGCTACGAAGCTATTGCTCAACCTCCTGTCGTGATTTGGACGGAGGCTCCGTCACTATGGAATGCCCGACGTCGCATTAGAGGAAGCAAAGATGAGATCTCATTTCGTCGCTGTGAGCCAAACCGCACTTACGATTCTTCCAGCGGGGCCAGCGGGGCCAGCGAGTCAGCGAACGCGACAGCGCTGTCCTTGCACGCCGACTACCCTCCCGTTTCGAAGCCGGGGTACAGCGTCATGCCGCCGTCGATGAAGAGCGTTGTTCCGACGATGTAGTCCGTGAAGTCCGACGCGAGCCAAACCGCCGCACGCCCTATCTCCTCGATCTCCCCGATGCGCTTGTAGGGCACCAGTTTCATGAGCTCCGCATACGCTTCCGGTGTGGACCACGCGGCGGTGTTGATCGGCGTCCGGATGGCGCCCGGCGCGATGGAATTTACCCGGATCCGCTTCTCTGCGATCTCCTGCGCGAGGCTTTTCATCAGCAACATCAACCCGCCTTTGGAGGCGGCGTAATTCACATGGCCGGCCCATGGAATGATCTCGTGAACCGAGCTGGTAAAGATGATTTTGCCGGCAGCCACCGAGATTCCGGGGCGCACGCCACGGCGAAGGAACTCTCGAACAGCCTCGCGTGCACAGAGAAAGGCGCCGCGCAGATTGACGTTGATCACCGCATCCCACTGTGCAACAGTCATTTCGTGGAACGGCGCATTGCGCTCCATCCCCGCGTTGCTGACGAGAATGTCGACGGTCCCGAACTCGCGTACGGCCGCTGAGAACATGGCTTGCACCTGCGATTCGTCCGCCACATCGGCCTGCACGGTCATCGCGCGCTGCCCGTTGCTTCGAATCTCCTCCGCCACCGCTTCGGCGTCCTCGGGATTGACCACATAGTTGACGATCACGTCGGCGCCAGCCCTGCCAAGCGCCACCGCGATGGCGCGGCCAATGCCGGAATTGGCCCCCGTCACCAGCGCAGTCTGGCCCTTGAGCAAGGCATATGTGGGCGGCGCAGGGATCGAAGGTTCCGGCAGATTCCTGTGGGTGTAGTAGCTCCGCATAGTCCTCCCTTCTCAGGCTCAATTTCCCGCATGGAATCAAGCGGGTTTGATCGTCTTTGCTGTCCCTTGCGGGATTGCTATCGCGAGCAATGCGCGCCACCGGCGTCCCAGCAACCGCGCGACAGAGGACACGGGCTTGCGGCCTGCAGGGGACTTTGTACCCATCGAGAGGCGGTGTCAATCGCAGCACGGTGAGTTCGCAACTGGAGTCCGCCACGCACGTTCGAGGGCGTGAGCAAGTCGATGTCTGTTGGTGCCACAGCAGGAACTAGTGTAGCGCGCTCTAAATAATAGAACTTAAAGTATACTGCGCATACCAAGCTTTGCGGAGGTTTGAGCCATGCGCGTTGCCCGGAAGATCGAACTGGATGCTGTTGCCGAACGGGAGTTGACTGCGCTCGCCCGGCGCGGCCGCGTTGAGGCCCGCGTGCAGCAGCGAGCCAGGATCGTGCTGC
>NZ_JBFUIU010001228.1:0-1990 GCF_056401695.1 Variovorax sp. P4_D9 | reverse complement strand
GGTATAGGGGACGGCGCCGCGGTCGGCGCCGGCACCGCTGGCCGAGCCGGCATAGCGCGCACGGTAGTCGGCCGCGCTCGGCAGGCTGCCGAGCGGCGCGGTCGGGTCGCGCTCGACCAGATAGGGGTAGTCGCCCTTGCTGGTCCAGGGCTGGGAGTCGAGCGGCAGCCGGTAGCCCATCGGCGAATCGCCGGGGATCAGGTACATGCGGTCGTCGCGCAGGAACCAGGGGCCGGTCTTCCAGCCCGGGCCGGCCAGCGCGGGCGCATCGAGGTCGGCGTTGCCGGCCTCGATCGGCAGCATGTAGCCGATCACCGCATCGAGCTTCTGCGTGAACACCCGTCGCAGGCGCACCCGCTCCATCTCGTCGTCGAGCTTGGAGTCGAAGGGATCGACGTTGACCGGCAGCCGGCGCTCCCGCCACAGGTAGTAGTAGACGTCCTCGTAGCCGGGCTGGATGAAGCGCTCGGTGAGGCCCAGGCGCTGCGCCAGCGCCGTCGTGAAGCGGCGCGCGTCCTCGCTCGTGTAGTTCGTGGGGTGGCGCTCGTCGGCGAACAGCGCGGGGTTGTGCCACAGCGTCTGGCCGTCGGCGCGCCAGTAGATCGACAGCGCCCAGCGCGGCAGCTGCTCGCCCGGATACCACTTGCCCTGGCCGAAGTGCAGGAAACCGCCCTGGCCGTATTCGGCCCGCAGTTTGTGCACCAGTTCGGTGGCATAGCCGCGCTTGGTCGGGCCGAGCGCATCGGTGTTCCATTCGGGCGCGTCGCGGTCGCTGGTGGCGACATAGGTCGGCTCGCCGCCCATGGTCAGGCGAACGTCGCCGGCTTTCAGGCGCTTGTCGACCAGCTCGCCGAGCGCCAGGACCTCGGCCCATTGCTCTTCGGTGTAGGGCTTGGTGACGCGCGGCGATTCGTGAATGCGCGTGACCTTCATCTCGTGGCCGAACTCGACCTCGGCATCGTCGACCACGCCTTCGATCGGCGCGGCGCTCGACGGTGTCGGCGTGCAGGCCAGCGGGATGTGGCCTTCGCCGGCCAGCAGGCCGGAGGTGGCGTCGAGTCCGATCCAGCCGGCGCCCGGCAGGTAGACCTCGCACCAGGCGTGCAGGTCGGTGAAGTCGACTTCAGTGCCGCTCGGGCCGTCGAGGGCCTTGACGTCGGGCGTCAGCTGGATCAGGTAGCCCGACACGAAGCGCGCCGCCAGCCCGCAGTGCCGCAGCAACTGCACCAGCAGCCAGCCCGAATCGCGACAGGAGCCCGAGGCGTTGGTGAGCGTTTCTTCCGGCGTCTGCACGCCGGGCTCCATGCGGATCAGGTAGTTGACATCGTGCTGCACCTGCTGGTTGAGCCCGACCAGGAAGTCGATGGTGCGCTGTTCCTTGCGATCGATCTTCTCGAGGTAGGCCTTGACCAGCGGCGTTGCCTCGTCGGCGACCAGGTAGGGGGCGAGTTCCTGGGCCTGCGACTCGGTGTACTTGAACGGGAAGTTCTCCGCCTGCGGCTCGAGGAAGAAGTCGAAGGGGTTGTAGACCGCCATCTCGACCACCAGGTCGACCGTAACCTTGAATTCACGCGTCTTCTCGGGGAACACCAGCCGGCCCTGGTAGTTCGCGAACGGATCCTGCTGCCAGTTGATGAAGTGCTCTTCGGGCTCGACCCGCAGCGAATACGAGATGACGTTGCTGCGGCAATGCGGTGCCGGGCGCAGTCGGATCACTTGAGGACCGAGTTGCACCGGGCGGTCGTACTTGTAGTGGGTGACGTGGTGTAGGGCGGCGTGAATGGACATTTTTTCTCGGTGCGTCGAGGGTGCCTCGGAGTGAGACGCATACTAGCCGACACACAAAGCAATTTGCGCGCCAAAGAAGTGCGCAAGGGAGTGAATTGCACATGCATCGGGAAGTCGGCTCGTGATGGCCGGGCCGGAGGCGCGCGCCCGGGTCGCGTTCGCCGCGATGGCGGGCTCGGTGCTGGGCGCGGCGCTGCAACTG
>NZ_JBFUIU010001227.1:0-1997 GCF_056401695.1 Variovorax sp. P4_D9 | reverse complement strand
CCAGCGTGGTGGACAAATAGACCGACACACCCATGCGCTTGGCCGAGGAATCGGTGGTCAGCAGGTTTGTGCTGCGAAGTTGCGCGCGCAGCCGCATGAGGACCGGCATGCGGAATTCGTGCCGTTGGTTGGAGCGGCACGCGAAGACCCATTGAGCGCCTGAACGAGGCCGTCGGCGAGATCGAGCGCATGGCACGGACTGACCCGGCACTGGCCGGTGAGGGAGTGAGGGTGCGGGGATCTCGCCGTTGGGGCAATCTCGGTTTCGGTGCATTTTGGGGTAATAGTACTTTCCATACGAACCCGGGCCTTCCGGGCAAGTTCTCGGCACCGCCGTGGTTGGCGAGGTGCAGTCAATCGGCGCCGAGTTCGATCGAAACCAGCGCGACGCCGCGGAAGTCCACCGCCGCGCTAGGGGCGAGGCCGTGCAGCGACTGGTCGAAGCAGAGCAGCAGGGTCTGCGCCAGACCATCAGGCTATGGGAAGTCACCAAAGCTGGCACAGGTCGACCGCTACGACACGACCACCACGGCCGGCGCCAGCCCCAGTTTTTTGGCCCGCCGGGCGAACTTGCGGTCATCAAACGTTGCGACGCTGTCGCAAGATTTGTAGCTCGCATGGTGCAGCGCATCGGCGAAGTCAATGCCCGCCTCACAGTTTGAGAGCGCTTGTTCGACCGCATCACGGTCTTCGACGGCGATGTGTGCCTGTTCGAGAAGGTGCCGCATGACGGATGCCACCTCGGCTTGCGCAAAGCCGTAGTAGCCCCGCATGACCCACTCGAGTTCAAGGATCACCGACTTGCTCACCAGCAGGGGCTGACCCGACTCGATGAGGCGGCGAGCCGCCAGGCGTTGCCGATGCGCCTCGGCGTCCGCATCGTCGTCAATGTAGTACCGAGCGAGAACGTTGGTGTCCAGGCCGATCATCGCTTGAGCAGCGTGGCGGGGTCGAAATCCGTCGGCACGGCGGCGCGCAGGCTCTTGAGCATGCCGAACCCTCTGCCAGGCTCACCCGAGGGCGAACTCCTTACTCGCATCTCAACGTGGTCGCCGACCAGCGAGAACTCGATGCGGCTACCCTGCCGAATGCCCAGCTGTTGCCGAAGTTCTTTGGGAATGGTGACCTGTCCCTTGCTGGTGACCGACGTGGCTTCCATGACGCCTCCAAGTATTACACGGTAATACTAGCAGGATTGGCCCGCCCCGGCAAGCGTCGCACAGGGTCGCACAGGGTCGTGTCGCTACACCTGCTTAGCGGCGGCGCCCACGGAAACGGCTATTCGTTACGCGCCATACTGCTGCCGCCATGATTTTGCCGTGAGGCGCTCGACGGTGGCCTCGTAGCGCGCCTGAACCGTGCCCGGCTCGTCTTCACGCTTTGAATTCAAGATCTCGAACAGGTGCTCGGCGCAAACGGCCCCGATGGCATGAAGCGCATCATGGCGCGACAGACCCTCGTTTTCCAGACGCGCCATCGCCCGAACAATTGGCTCCAGCCCCTCGGCAATTTGGTTCTCAACAATCGCGTGAAGCGCGGCGTGGGCCTTGACGTTGGGCAGCTTGATGCGCGAGGTGCGGTGAGACGACTGCACAAGTTTTATTCGCTCTTGTTCGTCGAGCGCAAGCCAGGCTGCTGGCGCCGGTGCGATTTCGGGGTCGTAGTGCGTCACGGTGCCTCCTGCTGGCAACGAGCCTTGACATTGGCGATTCCAGAGCCGCGCTGACAGTCGGGACGCAACGAACCACCGCGCTCTCTGCTGTGTCTGTTCGATCGCAAAACCCATGGACGTTCCGGTCTTTTGGTGGCGCCATCGCGTGCCGAGATTGAATTGAAGTCCAGGCGGACCCATCGACGGGATGGTAAAGGGAAAGAGCGGCGGGGCGTCGTAGATGCGCCAGCCGTTGGTGACCAGCATCAGCACCGCGATGGCGTTGAGCCAATGCGTGATGCGCATCCAGAGCGGATGGGCCGGCGAGATCCGCACAGCCCTACAG
>NZ_JBFUIU010001226.1:0-2002 GCF_056401695.1 Variovorax sp. P4_D9 | reverse complement strand
CAACGACACCGAGTTCGGCCTGTCGGCCGGCATCGCCACCACCAGCCTCAAGTACGCGACGCACTTCAAGCGCCACAGCCAGGCCGGCATGGTGATGGTGAACCTGCCGACGGCGGGGGTGGACTACCACGTGCCCTTCGGCGGGCGCAAGGGATCGAGCTACGGGCCGCGCGAGCAGGGCAGGTACGCGCAGGAGTTCTTCACCGTGGTGAAAACCGCCTACACCAATGCTTGAAGGGCTGACGACGCCGTTGCCCCCAACACACATGGACACGCACTTCATGCCCACCGCCACAACGAACCGCCGCTCATTCCTCGCCAGCTGCGCTGCCGCTTTCGCAACCCTCGCGGGCCCCGCGTGGGCCCAGCCTTCGCCCGCCGTCCGCAAGCTCATTGTCGGCTTCCCGGCCGGAGGTACTGCCGACAGCCTGGCACGTGCGCTTGCGCCATTGCTTGCGGACGTCGGCAGCCCCTACATCATCGAAAACAAGTCGGGCGCTTCGGGTCAGCTGGCCACCGACGCTGTTCGACAGGCGACGCCCGACGGCAGCAGCCTTCTGCTCACACCGTCCTCCGTGCTGACGCTTGTGCCTCAGCTCTACAAGAAGCCACCCTTCGATGCGCTGCGCGATTTTGCGCCTGTGGCCTGCGTGTGCGACCACTCGTTTGCCTTGGCCGTGAATGGCAACTCGCCGATCGCGAACCTCGCGGCCTATATCGCGTGGGCGAAGGAAAATCCCGATAAGGTGACATATGCAACGCCTGGGCCCGGAAGCGGCCCACACTTTCTTGGCGTGATGATGGGCCGCGAGATTGGCGCACCCCTCGTGCATGTGCCCTATCGCGGAGTGGCGCCAGGACTACAGGACCTCATGGGAGGACAGGTCGCATCGACCTTCAACCCTCTGCCAACGATGCTCGAATATCACCGCGCCGGTCGAATTCGCATCCTTGCGGTGACCAGCCCTGCACGATTGAACACGTTGCCGGATGTGCCGACCTTCACCGAACTGCGTTTGCCAGCGATGGAGCTGGTCGAGTGGTACGGGCTTTTCACCGCCTCCARGGTGCCGGCACAACCGGTCAGCGCGATCAGTAGCGACGTGAAGCGCGCCATAAACACGCCCGGGATGCTCGCCGCGGCGAAGCGCCTTGAAGTCATTCCCCGTTATGAGGATGGCGCGGCGTTGGCCAAATTGCTTCAGAAAGACCAGGAGCGCTGGGCCCGGCTGGTCGCGAGCACCGGCATCCAACTCGACTGAACGTGGACCCTCTAAACAAAGGACCCTTTATGACTCCCGCCCAAACAGCCTCCAATACCGAATCCCTGTTGCTAGACCTGGAAGCGCAGCGCAGCGATGCCATGAAGCGAGCTGACTTCGCGCGCTTGCGCGAGATCCTCCATCCCAATCTCACTCACGTTCATGCCAAGGGCCAGACCGACGACTACGAAAGCTACTTTCGCTCCGGCGGCACGCACGTCGACTACCGACAGATCGATCGCTCGGACCTGAAGGTGGAGGTGCTGGGCGATGCCGCACTGATGACGGGCCGGCAACAACTTGTCGCCGTGCGAAAGGACGGCAGCGGCACCGTCCGCATCGACTCCAGGGTTATGCAGGTATGGGCGCGACACGATGGCAACTGGCGACAGTTGGCCTTCCAGACCACGCCTTTGGAAATGAGCATCACGTGAGCGGCGGCTCGCCACTGGTCCGAAATGTCTAATCGAGAGAATCGACGTGCCCACTGAACGCAAGACCCTGTTCGATCAAGTCCAGTTCGGAAGGCACTTGCTGCCCAACCGAATCGTGATGTCCTCGATGTCCCGAGATCGCTCCCCTCGCGGAGTGCCTACCGAGCTCAACGCGAAGTACTACGCACAACGCGCGAGCGCCGGCTTGATCATCACGGAATCCACTGCGGTGTCCGCCCGCGGCGTAGGGTGGCCCAATACCCCAGGCATCTTCACCGACGAGCAGGTGGGGGGCTGGCGCAAGGT
>NZ_JBFUIU010001225.1:0-2003 GCF_056401695.1 Variovorax sp. P4_D9 | reverse complement strand
GTCGGTGACCGTGATGGCTTTCGACAAGGCCGACGCGCTGCTCAAGACCCAGTACAACAAGATCAAGTCCACCAGCGACAACGAGGAGCAAATGCAGGAGGTGGCGGCCGCGCGCACCCAGCTGCAGGCCGGCAAGTTCTCGATGTTCGAGCACGAACTGATCCTGGTCGTCTACGGCGACTCGATCAAGGAGCTCAACCAGCACGTCAATGCCGCGGTCACCCTGCTCGACCAGAAGAGCATGAACACCTCGCGCGAACGGGGTGGAGCGCTCATCTGCACCTATTTCAGCATGCTCCCCGGCAACTTCAAGTACGGCCGCATCCGCGCGATGCCGATCAGCAGCAAGAACTTCTCCAAGTTCTTCCCCATGCACAACCATCCGCGCGGCAATGCAAGCGGCAGCCAGTGGGGTGCGCCGATCGCGCTGATGAAGACGGCAGCCGGTGGACCCTACTTCTTCAACTTCCACGTGAGCCGAGACCGATTGCTGGAGCAGGGGATCCGCCTGGACTACGACGAGGAGCCCTCGCGGGTCGAGCTTGGCGATGACGAGGCGGCCAACGACCGGGGAGGAGAAGGAGATGGCCCGGCACAGAAGACCCACCGCAAGGAACTCGGCAACTACAAGATCATCGGGCGCTCGGGCGGCGGCAAGACGGTGCTCAAGCTGGCGTTGCGCCTGCTCGCCCGCAAGCAGGCAATGGCCAGCGGCAAGCTGCTCAAGATCTTCAGCTTCGACAAGGACTACGGCGAGGAGATCTGCATCCGGGCCATGGGCGGGCGCTACTTCCGCATCGCGGGCGGCGAGCCGACGGGGATGAACCCGTTTTCGATGGCGCCGACGGCCGAGAACATCTCGGTAATCCTGAGCATCATGTCCTGGAACGCGCAGTTCGACGGCAAGTACGCCATGACGCACAAGGACGAAGAAGACCTTCTTCGCAGCATCCGGCAGGTCTACGAGCTCGAGCCCAGGCACCGCCGGTACGCCCGTGTGCGCGACGCGCTGCCGACCCACCGCGAGAACAGCCTGTACCAGGCTCTGGGCCGCTGGTGCGACGGTGGCGCCTTTGCATGGGTGCTCGACAACGCCGAGGATCGATTCGACCTCGACGGCGCGCACACCTTCGGCTTCAACATGACGAGCTTTCTGGACATCGAGGAGGCGCGCACACCGATCCTGCGCTACCTGACCCACAAGATCGCACAGAACGCCTCCGGCGCACCGCACGTCATCGACATCGCGGAAGCCTGGCGAGCGCTGAAGGATCCGCTGATGCAGAGCTTCATCGAGAACAAGGGCAAGACGATCCGCAAGGAAGATGGCGTGATAGGCCTCGACACGCAGGAGCCCAGCGACATCAGCCGTTCGCCGTTGGGCAGCACGCTGCTGTCGCAGTTTCCCACGCAGCTCCTGCTGCCCAACGGCGAGGCGGAGCAGGCCGACTACATCGACGGTCTGAAGCTCACGCCCCGGGAGTTCCACCTGATCAAGCACACACCGGAGAACTCGGGGCAGTTCCTGCTCAAGAAGGGTGCCGAATCCGTCATCGCGAAGATGGACCTGAGCGGCATGGAAGACATGTTGTCCGTGTTGTCCGCAAGCCTCGACAACATCGAGGTCATGCATGCCGCGATTGACGAATTCGGTCCGGATCCCAGCCAGTGGTTACCCGTCTTTCTGAAAAGGAGAGTGTGATGAAGCTGACCAAATTGATGAAGCGCGCCAAGGTTCATTTCGGCGCCCTGGCCGCCGCGGGCCTCGTCGGCGTCGCTTGTGGGGCCAACGGGCAGGTGCCGGTGACGGTCACCAGCGACATTCCGGCAACGATGAATCAGATGCAGACGATCGCCAAATGGGGCGAGCAATTGAATGGGATGAGCAAGCAGCTCGATCAGATGAGGCAGGTCTACGGGACGCTTCAGGGCTCGCGCAACCTCGGCAATCTGATGAACAACGACCTGTTGACCCAGTACCTGCCGCAGGACTACGTCGGAGC
>NZ_JBFUIU010001224.1:0-2015 GCF_056401695.1 Variovorax sp. P4_D9 | reverse complement strand
GGCTTCGTCATGGTGCCGGGACGGCCCGGCGTGCTGCTGAAGATGCTGAGCCCAAGGCGCTACCTCGACCCCTCATATCTCGTGCGGATCGGCGGCGAACTCTATGGAGGCGCGCTGCGGTTCGAGCGCGACCTGCTGCAAATGCACGCGCAAGCCATGCGCGAACCAAGCCGACTGGGCTACCTCTACCAGCTGCTCGCCACGCCCGGCCTTACTTTGACCGTAGCTGGGTGCTACCGGACATCGAGGTGGCCGGGTAGTGACGCTGCACTGCTCGAAAGCGGTCGGCTACGAAAGTCGGCATCGGTGAAGGGTTGTCCGACACCTGCCCTTCGGGCGCCTGGTCGCGCGTGAAGATTGCCAGAACGATCATTGGATGGCCGCAGTGTGGGCAGGAGAAAGTCGTCGAGACGGCTCTCTGGACTCGGCTTCGGCGTCCGAGACTGTCCGGGTGAGCTCGTCTTCGGCGAGGCATCACAAGCCGTCTTCGGCCAGCAGCAGGACCTTCGACCTAGGTTGCGGCAACGACCGCTATCGGCTTGCGGATTCAACCGGACGGACCCTAGCGCGAATGGCACTTACTTTAGCTGTTGGGCCATCAGCGCSGGACGCAAGTGCTTGATGGCAAAGAGAGGTGGCTGACCCAGGATCGATAGGATGGTTGTTACCAAGCAATCAAACCATCTTTCCGAAGGCCAGCCAGCATGAATCGTAGTGCCCGAAGCGCTTTGCATCAACGTCGCAGCCACATTGGACGGCGGGCGAGATCGACCGAAGCGGTGGAGTTCTTCAACGTGCTGACGAGTCCGCAGTTGYTGGAGACGACCGAAGCGCTGCTGCCCGAGCACCGCGAGCGGCTGTATCCGCCGACGGTGACGCTGTCGATGTTCATGCGTCAGGTGCTGGAGGCCGATGGCTCGTGCCAGAAGGCGGTCAACGGCTGGGCCGCGCAGCGAGCGGSCGATGGTCTGAGAGCGTGCAGCGTTCGCACTGGCGGGTATTGCCGGGCTCGTCAGCGSYTGCCGCTGGAGATGGTCAGYGCGCTCACGCGCGARACAGGGCGCCWGCTSAGYGAGAAGGCKCYGGCGCAATGGYGCTGGCGCGGGCGCACGGTCAAGYTGGTGGACGGCACCGGGCTGTCGATGCCCGATACCCAGGAGAACCAGGCGCGCTATCCCCAACCCAGCACCCAGGCACCCGGGGTCGGCTTCCCGCTGGCGCGGCTGGTCGTGGTGGTGTGCTTGGCCACCGGTGCGGCGCTCGATGCGGCGATCGGGCCCCATCAAGGCAAAGGCAGCGGCGAGYTGGCCCTGGTGCGTCGCCTGCTCCAAGGCTTTCGCCCAGGCGACGTGATGCTGGCCGATGCCCTGTACTGCAACTACTTCCTGATCGCYACGCTGATGGCCGCTGGCGTGGATGTGCTGATGGAGCAAAACGGCTCGCGCATCACCGACTTTCGCCGCGGCCAGTCGCTGGGCACGCGCGATCACATCGTGCGCTGGCCCAAGCCGGCGCAGCGTCCCCAGTGGATGACGCCCGAGCAATATGCGCACGCCCCCGATGAGATCGTGCTGCGTGAAGTCAAGGTTGCYCACCAAGTTCTGGTCACCACGCTGGTGAATCATCGACAGGTTGCCAAGAACGATCTGTCGGCGCTGTACGCGCGTCGCTGGAACATCGAGCTGGACCTGCGCAACCTCAAGACCACCACCGGCATGGATGTGCTGCGCTGCCAGACGCCGCAGATGAACGACAAGCAGCTGTGGGTCCATCTGCTGGCCTACAACGTGATCCGGCTGCTGATGGCGCAGGCCGCCAGCCACGTCGGCATCGACCCGCGCGGCCTGAGCTTCAAGCACACGGTGCAACTGTGGACRGAGTGGGTCTCGCGAGGCCTCTCGGTCACGAAGGATTGCCAGCGGCTGTTCACGTTGATCGCCCAATGCAAGGTCGGCCATCGACCCGGACGCATCGAGCCGCGAATGCGAAAACGAAGGCCAAAACCCTACCCACCC
>NZ_JBFUIU010001223.1:0-2015 GCF_056401695.1 Variovorax sp. P4_D9 | reverse complement strand
ATCTTCAAGTCCTCCTCGACGCCGCGACAGGCGCCCGGGCATCTTGTTCGAGGGCCTGCGGGCTTGTCAATGGGCACCGAGGCCGTCCGCCGTGCTATCAATCAAGTTGGGTGCTTGGTCAATTGCAACGTCGACACATTGCTCCTGGCCTGCGTGAGCAACTTCATTGACGAAAACCAATGCGTTCGAGCGCCTGCTCGCATTGCTCTTCGATTCCTTAGTGGTCCATGAACCCCGGCAACCTCAGCCCGTTCTGGAACTGCGCCCGGTTCGTCGGCATGGCGCAGGCGCGCGATCAAAGTGGGCTGCGCCTGCGCATCCGGGAGATCGCGATAGATCGCTCTCGGTTTGGCAATCTGCGCGTGCTGGATCCCGCCCCGGCTTGGGTTGAGCTTGCGCTTTTCATGTAAGGGATCCGGTGACCGTAGCCTTCGCCTCGGCCAGGTACGGCGCCATCGAATGGTGCCGATACGCGACCTCCCCGATCTCGTCGTAGCTGCAGTGGCCGCACTCGAACGACGAGGCCGTCGCGGTGCCGTCGGCCAGCTGGTTCAGCGTCTCCTCGCTCACCAGCAGGTACTCGGACTCGGGCACCTGATTCTTCAACAGCCGGTGCGCGACGATGATGCTCTTGCCGATGAATTTCGAATGTCCCTTGACCTGCATGGTCCTGGCCGGCCCGAAATGCGCGACGAACTTTAGCGACAGGCAATGGACGTTGGAGCAGGCGCCGCATTCGCAGGTGCGCAGGATCTCGATCCGCTTGATGTGCGAATGGAAGTCCACGAACATCTTCCGTGCCTGCGCCAGAAGCTCGTCCAGCGACGGCGGCGCGCCGGGACGAACGAACAGCACCGCATCGCCTTCGAACTCGGAAACCTCCAGCCCGAGCTGGTTGGCGTCCACGATCAACTCCAGCAACTCTTGGATAATGTGCTGGCTATGGCTCACCTCGGTCTCGGTCACGAACTTCGTGAAACCGCTGATGTCCGGGATGAAGAAGAGTATGTTGTCGGGATTTGTTGTCGCCACGGCTCGCTCCAAGGATTTGCGTCATCACATTCAACCACGCACCCACGCAGGTCAGTCACAGCAACAACAAGACCCCGAAGGTAGCCCCGTCTTGCGATAAGCGAGGCCGAGCGACAACACCGCGAGCGCCACGGCCAGGGCTCGCAACCGCGCAGTCGGCGACCTCCTCGAACGATCGATCATCTGCCGATGCTTCGCATCATTCGAAAGCAGCCGTCCGTGTGCCGATTAGCCATGGTCGTCCGTTGCCACCCAGGCGACCCGATGTTGACCCGAACTCGAATGTTGTTAGCGACGTCGGTGAAGGTCAAGTTCCAGTTGAGCAGTCGTACGTCGAGGAATGTGCCAATGTCAGGTTCCGTCGCGCTGTCATTCGACGCGGGACCTTGAACTTCAGCAACCAGTCTGGAGCGCGCGTTCGAGCTTGCACCTCGAACTAGCAATGTCGGCCACTTGCGGACGGGTCGCGGGTGACAGCTTTCCGGCACCGAATTTCGGCCGACTGGCATCTCTCGGTCGAGAGTAACGTGTTCCACGTCACGATAGCTGACCAGCAGCAGGTATTAGGCTGGCCCGGTCTCACCTTGGCCCAGGGCATTGCGCTCGGCGTGACCTTGCCACAGCAGCAAGATGGCACCAGTCAGAATCAGCGCCGCATTGCCCAGCGCCAGATGCAGGAGCGAGTCCCACAGCAGAGGCGCAATCAGGCCCGAACCCAGCGCCATGAGGGCGAACTGAATGAACATCTGGGTGGATGCGGCCAGGCCGGCGTTGTTGCCCATAGGCTGCAATGCATGACCCAGGAGTAGCGGCATAGACAAGCCGATGGCATACGAGCCCACCGCGAGGGGAAGCAAATGGGTCAGGCCCGGGGGGACGGCCCAAGCCAGCCCCAGGTTCAACAGGATGGTCACCAGGAAGATCCCATAGCTGATACGCATCGTGCCCGCCGCACCAAATCGTTGCAGCCATCGTGGCAGGGT
>NZ_JBFUIU010001222.1:0-2024 GCF_056401695.1 Variovorax sp. P4_D9 | reverse complement strand
GTGAACGTGCCTTCCCRTCCGGCCCCCCGGCAGGCSTGGCAAYGAACAGGCGCCCCCTCCAAYCRTGCCCACTGCGCCTCTCCATGARCCCCTAGGCAAAWGGGGGTTGGACGGTCCAACCCCCCTTTTTTATGAACGTGCCTTCCCGTCYGGCCCCRGCAGGCCTGGCAAYGAACAGGCGCCCCCTCCRACCRTGCCCACTGCRCCTCTCCAAAAAAAAGGCTGGACGGTCCAAACCCCGTTTTTATGAAGGTGCCTTCCCGTCCGGCCCCTGGCGGGCCCCTTATCCTTCGGCAGGGAAGCTCCAGAGCGCCTTCCTTAGGCCAAGGCCTTCACAGTCCAGGCCACACAGCAAACGTCCCGCAGAAGGCCAGGCCAATCAGGATGAGGCGGCAAAGCGCGCTTGCGCCAGAGACGGATCGCAAACAATTCAAGCTGGACGCGGCCAATGGCGCCTTCAATTGCCAAAGCTCGGTTGGGTGCGCATGAGCCGGGAGGTCGCGGGCGATCTGCGCAATGCCAGCGTCACCCGAGAGGGGGACCGCTGTATGTGGCGATCCAGACGCTGCAGCCCGGCGTGCTGCCGGCGTCGCGCCGACGCTCGGCATCGACCTGGGCGTCGTCAACTTCGCGGGCCTTTCGGATGGGCGACTCATCGAGCCGCTCGCGGCGCTGAAAGCACAGCAGCGGGGCGGCGCTACCAGCGCAGCGTCACCCGCAAGGTCAAGGGCTCGTGCAACCGCAAGAAGACGATCGTTAAGTCGCGCGCGCTTCATAAGCATGTCAAGAACGCTTCGAGCTTCTTCATTTCAAATTTCCCGGTTCAGAACGCGCCGCGACACGTGCAGCGTAAAAGGGTATAGCGCCGCGACGACTCTAAGAACTCGAACTCGGGTCCCGGAGGCCGATTTTCCAAAACGTGAACCGCCAGGCCGTCCCGTCATGGGCCGAACCACTGCAGAAAAAAAAGGGGGGGTTGGACCGTCCAACCCCCCCTTTTTTTTTTGAGCAGATCCAGCTACTCGAGCAGGAGTTGCTCCGCATAAGAGGCGAGGGCCTGCCGCTTTTGCTCAGTCAGGTGCACCTGAAACTTGAGAATCGCCCTGCCCTTCTTGTCGGCGGAGAGGATCGCCGCGGCCTTCTTCCCGACCTTCCCAATTTCAATAACGCCGCTATTCTCCAGCGGTTCCTTCGAAGCGGACTGTCCAACGAGTTGAGCAAGCACCGCTCCCGCTGATTGGCGGCGACCGTAGGCCGCGATCGCCTTGGCGCGGGTGATCAGCCCTTCGGGGTCAGCTTGGTGCGCGTCGTTGAGKGGCTTGGCCCACCGGAACTGAATCTCCAGGGGGCTGTCAAACGCCGCGACGACAGCAGCCGGCAGCCGAGCCAATGACAAGGCGCGGCCTACATCGCCGAGGTCTCGACGGATTGCCTCGGCGAGCTTTCGCGCGGACGGATACAGACCCTTGTCCAGCGCCTTCGCGTAGAACATGCCCTGCTCCCACGGCGACAGATCCTTGCGCGACCGGTTCTCCAACTCCATTGCCACAAACAGCATGTGCTCTGTAGCGTCCTCGATCTGCGCGCGAACTGGGATGCCCAGCTCGAGGCAGGCCTGGTGCCGGCGATGCCCATAGACGATCTCGAACTCGATGCCGTCGACCAGCTCTGGAAGCGGCCGTATTCGGATCGGCGTCTCATTGCCTCCGTTCCCGAGGATGTCTGCTTTGAACTCTGCCCACACGGTGCCTTCGAACGATGCGGCATTGCGATTCGCCCAGTCCGATCTGCGAATCTTTGTCGGGTCGAGCATCTTGACCGGCGATGCGCCCTTGAAGTTGAGCGCCACGAGATCGGCTTCCTTCAACTGCTCGCGCAGCACCTTGTTCTCCTGGTGCGTTGCCGACTGACCCTCCATGAAACCCATCAACGTACCTGGAGCTGTCTTCGCTTTCGCCGGTGCCGTGGCAAGAACCTGCGTTGCTGCTGGCTTGGCATCAGGCAGCTGTATCTTGAGAGACTTC
>NZ_JBFUIU010001221.1:0-2027 GCF_056401695.1 Variovorax sp. P4_D9 | reverse complement strand
CCGCATGCCCATGCCGGTGGCGCCGTCCGGCGCCAGCACGGGCAGCACGTGGCGCGCCACAAGCGCGGCTGCGATCAAGCCCGCGATCGAGAACACGCCGAGCTGCGCCAGTCCCGGGAAACCCGAGAACACCAGGGCCGCGAACCCGCAGACCGAGGTCAGCAGGCCGAGGCGCACCGTGGGCCAATGGATGTCGCGCCAGCGCTGCCAGCCGGTGCCGGCAATGGCGGCACCGCGCGCCTGGATCAGGTAGTAGATCGCGTAGTCGACGGTCTCGCCGATCAGCGTGCTGCCGAAGCCCATCGTAAGGCCGTGGACCTCACCGAAGACCAGGCTCACAGCCGCCGTGCCGCCGACCACGCCGGTGGCCACCGGCAGCAGCGCGATCACCAGCGCACGCGGCGAGGCGAAGGCCAGCAGCAGCAAGGCGCCCATCACGATCCCGCCGACCCCTGCCAGGTGGATGGCCTCGGTCTTGATCTGGTCGCGGCTCTGCACCGAGAACACCGGGGCCCCGGTCATCTCGAGCTTCGGGCCGGCGCCGGCCACGTCGCGCGTGGCGGCATCGAAGGCGCCTTGCACCGTTGCAATCGCCTGGGCGATGGCGTCGAGGTCGCTGCCCGCGGCGTGCGTGGTGGCCAGGATCAGCGCCCGCGGCACGCTGCGCGACACCCAGACGCCCTCCTCGCTGCGCGGCGAGCTTGCCGGAATCAGGCCTTCGGCAATGCGCTGCGTCTCGCCGGTCGGGTCGCGCTCCAGCAGCGGCTTGAGCGCATTGCCGGCCGGCGTGCCCAGCATCGACAGGCTGTCGACGATCGCGTCGCGCAGCCCGGCCGCGGTGAAACGCTCGGCCGTTACGTCGGGCGACAACAGGTAGCGGTGGTCGAAGACCCAGGCGCCGGTGTACTTCCAGTCGCCGGCGTCGCCGTTCTGGACCAGGTCGAACTGCCGGCTCTGGCGCATGGCACCGGCGACCGCGCGCGACACCGCCGCGCGCTGCGCCGCATCCTTGCCGCCCTCGATGCCGATGAAGACCGTGCGCGAGGCGATGCCGCTTTGCAGCTGCTCGATCAGGACCTGCTGGCGCGCGTCCGGGCTGGCGGGGAGAAAGGCCGACAGGTCGGCGCTGAAATGGGTGCGCGCGATCAGCGCGATGCCTGCGGCCAGCGCCAGCAGCCAGAGGCCGAGGGTCAACGCGACACGGCGGCGACCGGGTGCGGCGGCGCCTCGGATCACGGAGCGGAACGCGTGGGCGTCGGGGCGGCCGCGCCGGCGCCGCGTTCGGGCATGATGCTCATCACCGAGCGGTCGCCACCGATGAATTCCATGTCGATCCCCAGCACCTCGCCGCCGCGGCCGCTGAGGCGCATCGAGCGCACCTGCGCGGCCAGGCGCGGGTCGATCGGCTCCAGGTCCAGCGTCCAGCCACCGGCGGAGCCCGACAGCGTGCTGCGGAAGTAGCGCTGCAGGCCCTGGGCATTGCCGCTCAGGGTGCCGCGCATGGCCTCGACCATGCCGAGCAGCTCGGGCATGCTGTCAAGGGCCAGCGTGCGGGTGCGGCCGCCGCGCGACAGGGTCAGGGTGTTGCCTTCGACGCTCATCGTCTCGGGCCGCGGTGACAGCGTGCGGCGCATCAGCCGGTCCGGCGCGGTGAAGCTCAGCACGCCGCTGGCGTCCAGAGGGCCTTCGAGGCCGCGCACGAAACGCTGTTCGGTGAAGCGCGCCTCGCCGCTCTTCTGCTGCGCCAGCAGGCCCATCAGTTCAGGCAGGTCGAAGGCCCAGGCGGACGAATTAAAAAAAAGCGCGCCCAGCGCCAGGGCCGCGAGCAGCGCCCTGGCCCAGCGTTCAATGCGGATCTTCGAGCCAGAAATCATGAAAATTGAACCAGTTGTACGGGTAGGCGCGGCACAGCGCCTCGAGCCGCGCCACGTAGGCTTCGAGGGCAGCGCGGATGCGCAGTTCCCGCTCGGCAGGGTCGCTCACGCGCTCGCTGAAGTCGGCCAGCGGCTCGAACAGCACATCGTAGC
>NZ_JBFUIU010001220.1:0-2037 GCF_056401695.1 Variovorax sp. P4_D9 | reverse complement strand
AGGTGGTGCCGTACAAGGTGGGCTTCGGGCCGTTCCCGGGCGAGGTCTATCACGCCCCCTTTCCGAACAAACTGCACGGCGTCAGCGTCGAGGAGTGCCTGGCGGCAGTGCGCCGGCTCTTCAAGTCCGACATCGATCCGAAGCGCGTATGCGCCTTCATCTTCGAGCCCGTGCAAGGGGAGGGCGGCTTCAACCCGGCGCCGGTGGAATTCATCGCGGGCCTGCGAAAGATTGCGGACGAGCACGGCATCCTGCTGATCGCGGACGAGATTCAGACTGGCTTTGCGCGCACTGGCAAGCTCTTCGCCTCGTCCCTGCACGAGGTGCCGATCGACCTCATGACCTTTGCCAAGAGCTTGGCCGCCGGCCTGCCGCTGTCGGGCGTGTGCGGACGCGCGGCCATCATGGACGCGAGCGAGCCAGGAGGTTTGGGCGGCACCTATGCCGGCAATCCGCTGGCAGTGGCAGCCGCGCATGCGGTGCTGGACATCATCGCCGACGAGCGACTTGAGCGTCGTGCCGTCATGTTGGGCGACTGGCTCAAGGAGCGCCTGATCTCGCTGAAGGAGCGTGTGCCCGCCATCGCGGACGTGCGTGGACCGGGCAGCATGGTGGCAGTGGAGTTCAACGATCCGGCCACCGGCCAGCCATCGGCGGAGTTTGCCAAGCGGGTCCAGGCACAGGCGCTCGAGCGCGGCCTGATCCTGCTCACCTGCGGCACCTTTGGCAACGTCATCCGGCTGTTGCACCCGCTCACGACGCCCGAGGCGGTGTTTGCCGAGGCGCTCGACATGCTCGAGGCTTCGCTGCTCGCTGCCTGAAGTCGCCGCAACTCCTCCAAGGATTCCAAGATGTCAGTGAAACTGCAAGATCCCGACCTGCTGCGACAGCAGGCCTTTGTCGGCGGCGCCTGGGTCGATGCCGACGCGTCCGAGACCATCGCGGTTCACGACCCGGCGACCGGCGATGTCGTGGCGTCGGTGCCGCGCATGGGCGCCGCCGAGACGCGCCGCGCCATCGCAGCGGCCGAGAAGGCGTGGCCCGACTGGCGCAAGCGCACCGCGAAGGAGCGTTCGACTCTGCTGCGTCGCTGGCACGATCTGATCGTGGCCAACGCCGACGACCTGGCCCTGCTGATGACCAGCGAGCAGGGAAAGCCCCTGGCAGAGGCCCGCGGCGAGGTGCTGTACGCGGCCTCCTTCATCGAGTGGTTTGCGGAAGAGGGCAAGCGCGTCTACGGCGAAACCGTGCCCAGCCCGCTGGCGGACCGGCGCGTGCTGGTGTTGCGCGAGCCGATCGGCGTGTGCGCCGCCATCACGCCCTGGAACTTCCCGCTGGCCATGATCACGCGCAAAGTGGGGCCCGCGCTGGCGGCCGGCAACCCGATCGTCGTGAAGCCGGCGGAAGCCACGCCCCTGTCGGCGCTCGCATTGGCCGTGCTCGCCGAACGCGCCGGCTTGCCCGCGGGCGTGCTGCAGGTGATCACCGGCAACGCCAGGATCATCGGCGCCGAACTCACGGCCAGCCCGGTCGTGCGCAAGTTGAGCTTCACCGGATCGACCGAGGTCGGGCGACTGCTGTATGCGCAATCGGCGCCCACGATCAAGAAGATCTCCCTGGAGCTCGGCGGCAATGCGCCCTTCATTGTGTTCGACGACGCGGACCTCGACGCGGCCGTCGAAGGCGCTATCGCGTCCAAGTTTCGCAATGCCGGCCAGACCTGCGTGTGCACGAATCGCTTGTACGTGCACGAGCGCGTCTACGACGTCTTCGCCGAAAAGCTGGTCGCCGCGGTTGCGAAGCTGAAGGTCGGCGATGGCCGCGATGCGGGTGTGACCCAGGGCCCCCTGATCGACGAGGCGGCCGTGCAGAAGGTCGAATCGCACATAGCCGACGCTGTCGCCAAGGGGGCGCGTGTGCTGCGGGGCGGCAGGCGCCACCCGCTCGGAGGCAGCTTCTTCGAGCCCACCGTGTTGGCCGACGTGGCGCCGGGCATGCTGGTGGCGAAGGAGGAGACCTTCGGGCCGCTCGCTCCGC
>NZ_JBFUIU010001219.1:0-2042 GCF_056401695.1 Variovorax sp. P4_D9 | reverse complement strand
ATACAACTCCGAGAGACTAAAGTGGATCTTCAACTAAAAGGTAAGCATGTGCTGATCACCGGCGGGTCCGGGGGCATTGGCTTGGCATGCGCGCAGGAATTCTTCAATGAGGGTTGCACGCTGAGCCTCGTGGGCCGCGAACAGCAGCAGCTCGACCAAGCGCTTTCGCAACTCGATCCGCAGGGGCAGCGCGCAAGCGCATACTTGGCCGAACTCACCGACCCTGCAGACGCTTTGCGGGTTGTCGAAGAGGCGGAGAAGGTGAGGGGGCCCATCGACATTTTGGTCAACGCCGCGGGAGCGGCCCGACAGAAGCCGTTTGCAGAGCTCGAGCCCAAGGACTGGGGCGCCGCCATGGACGCCAAGTTCCTGACCTACATGAATGTGACGGACCCGGTGATCAAGCGCATGGGTTCGCGCGGCACTGGCGCCATCGTGAGCGTGGTTGGCATGGGCGGCAAGCTGCCCATCACAACCCATCTGGCGGGCGGCTCCGCGAATGCTGCCTTGATGCTGGCAAGCGCAGGGTTAGCCATGGCCTATGGTCCGCAGGGTGTGCGCGTGAACGCCGTGAATCCATCGAAGACCGCGACCGCCCGCCTCGCACACGGCGTCGAAGCCGAGGCGCGCCAAAGCAACGTGTCGGTGGAAGCGGCGTTGGAGAAGGCGCGCGAGTCACTTCCGCTCGGCCGGCCGGCCACGCCACAGGACGTGGCCAACGTCGTGGTCTTCCTCGCTTCGCCGCGAGCGGGCTATGTGTCCGGCGTGGTGGTCTCGATCGATGGGGGCGCAAGGCCCGTCATCATCTAGATCTGGACGGACGAACGTCCCCCACGCTCCGCCTTCACGACTGCCCATGCAAGCTACTTTCGACTACATCATTGTTGGCGCGGGTTCCGCGGGTTGCGTGCTCGCCAGCCGGCTCTCTGCGAACCCCCGCAACAAGGTCCTGCTCCTAGAGGCCGGGGAGGACTTTGCGCCGGGGCCGGAGCCTATGGACATACGCGATCCGTATCCGCTTTCTTCCTATAACGCCGCCTACTTCTGGCCCGAGGTGAAGGCCTTCTGGCGCTCCAGCGCAACGGGGAAAGCCGTGAAGTTCCCGCAGGCCAAGGTGATCGGCGGCGGATCTTCGGTCATGGGAATGGTCGCCTTTCGAGGAACGTCGGACGACTTCAATGAGTGGGAGGCGGCCGGCGCGCAGGGATGGGGCTGGAAGGATGTGCTTCCCTATTTCTGCAGGCTTGAGACGGACCAGGACTTCAGCGGTCCGGCGCACGGAGCGACCGGTCCCATTCCAATCCGGCGCGTTCCCTCTGAGCAGTGGCCGCCGCTCACGCGCGCCTTGCAGCGATACGCGACCGACAGCGGCCTGCCTGTCGTGCCCGACATGAACGCAGACTTCACAGACGGCTTCGGCGTCACCCCGATCAGTAGCCGCGCGCAAGGACGTATCACGGCGGCGGCGGGCTACCTGACGCCGGATGTGCGACAGCGGGCTAACCTGACGATCATGGCGCGAGCCACCGTTCGGTCACTGCTGAGTGAAGGCAGGCGCGTCACGGGGGTTGTCGCGGATCTGAAGGAGGGGCAGAGCCAATTCAGGGCGCACGAAGTCATTCTCTGCCTGGGCACAATCCACACGCCGGCGCTCCTGCAGCGCGCAGGAATCGGCGACGCGCGTGAATTACGGGAACTGGGCATCCCGGTCCTTGCCGACCGGCCGGGGGTGGGGAAAAACCTGCAGAACCACGCAGCCCTGTTTGTAGGCGCCATCCTGCGGAGGGGGTTTCGCCAGAGCGCAGCATTGAGGACCCATCCTACGGCGTGCCTGCGACTGTCGTCGGGCACGCCGGGCGCGCCGAAGTCGGACGTGTACATCAACATCCAGAGCAAGACGTCCTGGAACGCGATGGGTCTGCGCTTGGCCAGCCTAAACTCTGTGCTTCTGAAGCCCCAAGGCACGGGCCGCGTCAAGCTGGCATCGAGTGATCCCCTGCAGGCGCCGATTGTTGAGTTCGGCTTCGGAGAGAACCGTGGAG
>NZ_JBFUIU010001218.1:0-2046 GCF_056401695.1 Variovorax sp. P4_D9 | reverse complement strand
GGAGGTCGACATGCGGGCGTCGTCTGCAAACCCGAAGGTCTATCGCGGCGTATCCATCGCCATAAAGGTCGACAAGGCCGAAGGCGGCTACGGCCACGCCGATCTGCGCATGCCCTCTTGGCTCGGACCTGATGTGCATGAGGAACGAAATTTGCCTTTCGGGCGCCAGCTACGTGCTGTGGGCGGCGCGCGACAAACACGAAACCTCCGATCTTGCGTGTGAAATTGCACGGGCTCCTACGGCTCGGTCACCGCACAATTTGTTCATGACCGCCCCTCGCCTGCAGCTCTTGAGTCGTCACGCCTGGTGGCTGCCAGGCGCCTGCTCCGCGTTTGCCATCACCCTGGCGGTGGCCACGCTGYGGCCCGCCGAAGAAGGCATCTGGCTGTCGGTTGCGATTCTCTGCGCCCTGCCCTGGTCGCTCGCCCTTCTGCTCCTTGACTTTGGTCAGGGGTTCGCGGATCGAGCGGCGCTCATCGTCACGCTCGGGCTGTTCGCCAATGCAGCGCTAATCTGGTGGTGGACCGCCCTCCTCCGCACCCGCTTGCGCCAACGCCAGGATGCAGATCCGCACACGGGCGACGCTTKATTCATCCAACCACGGCCCGGAAACGCTGCCACCGCTCGGCACCAAGGCGCTCCAGACGCCGGTCGCCTGAGCGTGCGCAGGCGACCGGCCCGGGCTATTTGTCCGGGAAGTTGGTCGCCCACCAATCCTTGGCCGAAGCCCGGATCAGGTTCACGGCCTGGGGGTCGCCGTGGATCAGGGCCGCGAGATAGGCACGCGCCTGCTTCATCGAGATGTCCGGCGGCGTGGGCGGCACATTGGGGTCGGTCACCATCTCGAGCAGTACAGGCCTATCGGCCATGAAAGCCTCTTCCCACGCGGGGCCGACCGCTTCCGGGCTGGCCACCCGAATGCCGCGCAGTCCCAGCAGCCTGGCGAATTGCGCGTATTCGAAATCCGGCAACAGCTGCGACGGCTCGTACTGCGGCTCGCCGGCCTGGGCGCGCTGCTCCCACGACACCAGGTTCAGGTCGCGGTTGTTGAGCACCATCACCACCAGGCGCGGATCGGACCACTCCCGCCAGAGCCGGGCGACAGTGATCAGCCCGTTGAGCCCGTTCATCTGCATCGCGCCGTCGCCGACGAGTGCCACCACCGGCCGGGTTGGATGCGCAAACTTGGCCGCGATCGCGTAGGGCACCGCCGGCCCCATGGTCGCGAGGCCGCCCGAGAGCGAGGCCATCATGCCGCGGCGGATCTTGATGTCGCGGGCGTACCAGTTCGCGCAGGAGCCCGAGTCGCAGGTGAGGATGCAGTCGTCGGGCAGGCGGGGCGACAGCTCCCAGAACACGCGCTGCGGATTCACCGGCACGGCGCTCATCATGGCCCGCGCTTCGAGCACCCTCCACCAGCGGACGATGCCTTCCTCGATGCCGGCGCGCCACGCATCGTGCGGCTTCTGCTTCAGCAACGGCAACAGTTCGCGCAGCGTCGCCCGGCTGTCGCCCACGAGGCCCAGTTCCATCGGATAGCGCAGGTTGAGGAAACGCGGGTCGATGTCGATCTGGACACCGCGCGCCTGCCCTTCCCTGGGCAGGAACTCCGCGTACGGAAAGGACGAGCCGACCATCAGCAGCGTGTCGCAGCCTTCCATCATGCTGGAGCTCGGCTTGGTGCCGAGCAGGCCGATGCAACCGGTGACGAATGGCAGTTCGTCGGGAACGGCGGCCTTGCCCAGAAGGGCCTTGGCCACGCCCGCGCCCATGCGATCCGCCACCGCGATGATCTCGTCCGTCGCCTGCAATGCGCCGGCGCCGACCAGCATCGCGACCTTCCTGCCGGCGTTTAGGATCGCGGCCGCGCGCTCCAGAGCCTCCGGCGGCGGCAGGGTCGCCGGAATGGTCGTACCCACGCCGGTGTGCACGGTGCCGTGCTCGCGCGCGGGCGTCGGCTCGGCCGGAAGTTCCTGGAGGTCGTTGGGAAAGATGATGCAGGTCACCGCGCGGCGGTCGCGCGCGATGCGCATCGCGCGGTCCAC
>NZ_JBFUIU010001217.1:0-2050 GCF_056401695.1 Variovorax sp. P4_D9 | reverse complement strand
CGTTCGGTCTCCCCCTCCTCGAAGCCCAGCCAGGCAAGCACCTTCAGCGCCTCGCAGGCGGCGTCGATGACTCGGTTCTCGCGGGGGGGGGCCGGGACTGGGATAAACCGTCCGCAAGGTGGGCAGACCAATGGCGTGGTCCCTGATATCGTCCTCGCTCCACCTTCCGCTCAGCGACAGCACGTACAGAACCCAGATGCCGGGGGTCGCAGGCCCGCGCCGCCGCAGGTATGTGAAGAAGGACTGCCGCTCGACCCGTTGCTCTTGGACGACGGCGTCGACCTCGGCGCGATCTGCGTCGGTGACGGGCACGGTCTCGAGGGCCGCCGACAGAAAATTAACGGCGATGCGTTCAAGTGTCGAATCCATGACCCTCTCCGTCTGCGCGAACAATTGCTCGACGCCGAACAGCTTCAGGTCCGGGAGCGTACATGAATCAGGCTCCGGCGGCTCCACCATCCAGTGGACATGCGCTGGCTCGGTCGCGCAAGCGCCTGGTCTTGGTCAGGACGCCTCCTGCAAGAGTCCGGTCGGAATGGCGTCTTGAAGACCAGCGACTTCAGGGTCGATACAGGATCACCCGCACTTTCGCTCCAAACTCCATGATCTCGAAGGGCTTGGTGGCGAGAGCGGTTCAAACGATGGGGTGTGCAGACGCTCACTTGCGAGTTCTTGTTACGATTGGCCAATCTGCGGTCCCAGCGGTGTCCTGCCATTCGTTGACGATCTGGGTCTGCGCGTTGCCGTCCGTGTCGATGAACACGCGACCCTGCTGATACAGCACACCGGCGAGGTTCGGGTCGACCAGGCGCTGAAGCTGCGATAAATCTCCGTACATCGCTGTCTCGCCCCGGGCCGTTGCATCTTTATCCCCAGCCTTGGCCGGTCGTCTCGGACTCCGGCGCGGAGCGCTCAGCTTCGCCACTCTTCGCGGCCGTTCAGGGGCATTTGGTCTTCTCGCAAGGATTAGCGTTCCAGCTGGTGTTGCCTGTCGCCTTCCGGTGACAGCAAAGGTCATTCAGGACCGCACTGGCGTAGCTGACGCTCACAGTGGTTATGCCGATGCGAGTGTGATGATTGAGCGTGCGAATAGATGGCGCCGAGTCGACATGCACGCAGGCGTGGGACCCTGTGTCCAGTGCTCCTTCGTGGATGGCCTGAATACCCTTGAAGAAGATTGCATAGTTCATGGTGCCAGCGCCACTCTTCGAATAGCGCGCACCCTTTCCCTTGGCTGCCACCGGATCCGTCAGGTTGCCCAACCTGACGTTCTCGGAATCGGTGTAGCCCTTGCCCTCCAGCCTTTTCACTTTCGCAGACGTCACGCGGTCAGTCAATCCGATCCCGAGCATCGTCGACCCTCCGACGATTTTCAAGACGATGTCTGCGGGCACTGTGCTCGATTTGGAGCTGTACTTTGCCGTCAGCTTGCCCTCTGGCATGCGCGGCGGCAACTGTCCGGCCGATTTGGCATCTGCCGCGTGTCCCACATCGGCGACGGCCTTGTCGAAGTCGATGCTGATGCTCTCGATCCAAGGCTGCGACTTCGGGTCCTTCAGCGTCTCGTCGGCCCCTTCGAATGCAATGGTGTCCTTGCCCGGGCTGCGATACCGCTGCAGGTATCGGTGCGCGTGGCCATCACCATCGCGGGTCGAACTGCCCTGTTGCACGACGTGAGCAAGCTCGTGTGCAAGCAGGCGCCGTCCTAGACTTGTTTCGGGCGCGAACTGCCCTGTCCCAAAGGCGATGTGGTGCCCCACAGCATATGCGCGAGCGTCGACGTGCTCAGCCGATCGTTGTGCCAGAGTGTCTGAGTGCACTCGCACGTTGGCAAAATCCCACCCGAAGCGCGGCTCGAAAAATGCCCGCGTTTGAGCATCCAACGGTCTGCCCGGCTCGCGCAATGTGGCCTCGACTGTCTCTGGAGCCATCAAATTTTCAGCGGAAGTCGAGCGYGAAAGACCTGCGCTGCCCCTTGATAGAAGCTCTGACGATTCATCCCGCTGCTCGCACGCAGCGCACTTGCGTTGCAATTGAGGGGCTACCGAAG
>NZ_JBFUIU010001216.1:0-2053 GCF_056401695.1 Variovorax sp. P4_D9 | reverse complement strand
GACTCACCATGCGGCTGGCGGCCACGATATGGCGGGTGTCGATGCCCATCTCGAGGCCGAAGTAGTCCTTGCGGGTCTTCACCGCCATCACGATCTCTTCGAGCGAGCAGTTGCCGGCGCGCTCGCCCAGGCCGTTGATGGTGCACTCGACCTGCCGGGCGCCGCCGATCTTCACGCCGGCCAGCGAGTTGGCGACCGCCATGCCCAGATCGTTGTGGCAATGCACCGACCAGATCGCCTTGTCGCTGTTCGGGATCCGTTCGCGCAGGGTCTTGATGAAGTTGCCGTAGAGCTCGGGAACCGCATAGCCCACGGTGTCCGGCACGTTGATCGTGGTGGCGCCCTCGTCAATCACCGCCTCAAGCACCCGGCACAGGTAGTCGGGATCGCTGCGGTAGCCGTCCTCGGGACTGAACTCGACGTCGGCCACTAGGTTGCGCGCGAAGCGCACCGCCAGCCGCGCCTGCTCGAACACCTCGTCGGGCGTCATGCGCAGCTTCTTCTCCATGTGCAGCGGCGAGGTCGCGATGAAGGTGTGGATGCGCGCGTTGGCCGCCCCCTTGAGCGCCTCGGCCGCGCGCGAGATGTCGCGGTCGTTGGCGCGCGACAGGCCGCACACGGTCGACTCCTTGATCGCCTTGGCGATCGCGCTCACGGCGTCGAAGTCGCCATTCGAGCTGGCCGGGAAGCCGGCCTCGATGACGTCCACCCGCAGCCGCTCGAGCTGGCGCGCGATCCGCAGCTTCTCGTCCTTGGTCATGGAGGCACCTGGCGACTGCTCGCCATCGCGCAGGGTGGTGTCGAAAATGATCAGTTTGTCAGCCATCGGGGATCTCCTTGTCGAGGACGCGCCCGAGGGGGCACGCCCGTTCGCCGCCTTAGGCGGATTCAGCCACGGATTGTGCGCTGCGCGCGCCCTTTGCCCRCGCCCGGGTCAACCCCGAAACGATGGCCTTGAGCGAAGCGGAAATGATATTGGCGTCGATGCCGACGCCGAACAGCGTCATCGATTCGTCGACGCGCAGCTCGAGGTAGGCCACCGCCTGCGCGTCGGCGCCGGCGCCGATCGCATGCTGGTGGTAGTCGATCACGCGGATCGCGTGCCCGGTGGTGCCGGCCAAAGCGTGGATGAAGGCGTCGATCGGCCCGTTGCCGCGCCCTTCGACGCGGCAAATGTCGCCCTCCCACGGCAAGTCGGCGTGCAGCAGCACCGTGGCGGCCGCGCCCTCGCCCTGCTCCTCGAGCACCTGGTGCTGCGGACCGTTATCGTCGCGCACGCCGTATTCGCGCTCGAACAGCGCATAGAGGTCGGCGGCCGTGAGTTCCTTGCCGGCGACATCCATCACGCGCTGCACGGCCTGGCTGAATTCCATCTGCAGGCGGCGCGGCAGTTCGAGCCCGAACTCGCTCTCGAGCAGGTAGGCGATGCCGCCCTTGCCCGACTGGCTGTTGACGCGGATCACCGCTTCGTAGCTGCGGCCGACATCCTTCGGGTCGATCGGCAGGTAGGGCATGTCCCAGATGTCGCCGTCCTTGCGGGCGCTGAAGGCCTTCTTGATCGCGTCCTGGTGCGAGCCCGAGAACGAGGTGTAGACCAGGTCGCCGACGTACGGATGGCGCGGGTGCACGGGCAATTGGTTGCAATGCTCGACGGTCGCGCGGATCTCGTCGATGTTCGAGAAGTCGAGTTCGGGCGAAACACCCTGCGTGTACAGGTTGAGCGCGACGTTCACGAGGTCGAGGTTGCCGGTGCGCTCGCCGTTGCCGAACAGGCAGCCCTCGAGGCGGTCGGCCCCGGCCATCAAGGCGAACTCGCCGGCCGCCGTGCCGGTGCCGCGGTCGTTGTGCGGATGCACCGACAGTACGATCGCATCGCGTCGCGCAAGGTTGCGGTGCATCCACTCGATCATGTCGGCGAAGATGTTCGGCGTCGAATGCTCGACCGTCGACGGCAGGTTGACGACGCACTTGCGCTCGGGCGTGGGCGCCCAGACCTCGGTCACGGCATCGACGACGCGCTTGGAGAAGGCCAGGTCGGTGCCCGAGAACATCT
>NZ_JBFUIU010001215.1:0-2055 GCF_056401695.1 Variovorax sp. P4_D9 | reverse complement strand
GAAATAGCCATTGGCCTCCCCTTTTCGAGTGATTGCAGGAATGGTTTGAAGCTGCACGATTTGAGCAGCGCGAACCTAACGACCGCTTGGAGGCGAACCATATGGACGGCAAAGGCATTGGCTGGGAAGACCATTTCGAGAGCGACCAGGTGCGACGCACGCTGGCTGAGAAAGTCGGCGACCAGCAGCGTCGAATTGCCGACGCGAAACTCGGCGGCCGAGTCGATCGCGGCCAGCATCAGAAGCAGGTCCTGGCCGCGATCGGAAGTCTCACCATCACCGACGTACCGGCGGTCCTGCGGCTCGGTCCGTTCGCTGCACCATTCGCCGGCCTGCCCGTGGCTTGCCGATTCTCGAACGGGCAGCCCTGCCCGTTTGCCGACACGGAACCCGACGTGCGCGGCGTCGCGATGAAGTTCTTTTCACCGATGGGCGTCGAGAGCGATCTCCTGATGACCAATCAGGGGGGCCGTTCACACGCACGCAACGCGCGCGAGTTCATGGCGTTCGCCGACGTGCTAACCGAGAAGATCGCGGGCGGGGTCTCGTCGGCGCTGCGCGAACTGGCTCATGAACTGCATGACGGGGCCCTTTCGGTCGTTCACCTGATCGGTGGCGGATCCACGCTGCTCCAGACCACCGCCCTGCACCATGTTCACAGCCTCGCCACCGAAAGCTACTGGGGTTCCGTGGTGCGGCTCGGGGACGTTGCATTCAAGCACTCCCTGCATCCGCACCCGGAGACCTCGACCCAGGTGCTGGTGGCCGAGTCCGGCACCGAATATCTGCGCGACGACCTGCTCGTCCGGCTCGGGCGCGCGCCGGTGAAATGGCGCTTGTGCGTTCAGCTGTTCGCCGACTCGGACAGTACGCCGGTCGGCGACGCATCGGTGGTGTGGTCCAGCGACCTCGTCGACATCGGCATCCTCGAGATCAGCGGCGTGCCGGCCCCCGGTCTCGAGTCGCAGATCGATCGGCTGGCGTTCAATCCGGCCCATGGCTTCGAGCCGCTCGGGATTACACATGCGCGGCGCGACGTCTACGAGGCCAGCGCCCGCAACCGGTCCGCCCGCGGGCTTGCGACGGCAGAGGAGACGCGACGCTTGCTGGGGGCCTGAGTCTCTGCGATCTATTGTTCCGGGGTGGACATTGGTCGGCCGCGGCGAGCGCAGTCCGCTGGCTGGCGGCCGGCGGCTTCTGGCTTCAACGGCACCGAGCTCGTTCACATTCTTTTCAGCTCCGGATGGGCCTCGGACAACGGCTCCAAGACCGCCCTGCCGCCCGCCCCCTTTCTTTCCCCTCGATAAGGGATACCCCGCGCGCCTGTCCGATCGTTCCAGGTCGGACTGAATCCGCCCGCGCAGTCCAAGACGAACCAAGGCCCGCGCTGACAGCGGGACCACCGAAGGACCAACGCGCGGTGGCATCGCTGACACCGCCAACCAACCCAGATTGGGCCGAAATTGATCCCTACGCGCCGGTCTGGGTGGTCGGCGTGCCGAAGACCATCGTCAATGGGCATAACGGCTTCCTCTTTGCCACACCCGATCCGGATTTCCAGAAACCCTACCTCCTGGAATGGCTGGTCGGCATCCACATCAACGGTCCGCGGCCAGGCTCACCCGTGATGACAACTCCAAACAGTTGCCCGCCACCCGACATCCCCGATGGCAGCGCCTGAATCGCTGGAGCGGACCATGGTGAACAGAGGGCTGTTCATCTCGCTTGCAGTTGCTGCGCTGTATCTCGCTCGGCTGCGATCCAAGAAGGCACCGCAGACCTGACATCCGGTTCAGACTGCTGGCGTTGCTTCCCATTGCCGCTGCGGCGGCGGCCGCGTTCAAGGGTGCAGCCTGGGTGCGTCCAGCATGCTTCTCGGTCTCGGCGCCTTCGGACTCGTCGTTACGGTCGGCCTCGTCACATTCACCACGCGCTTACCAACTTTACGTTTCCCTTGTCGGCCGGGCAGCAGAGCTTGGGGTGAGAGCGATTCAAATGGCGGGGGTGTGCAGACGCTCACTTGCGAGTTCCCATTGCGATTGGCCGGCCTGCGGT
>NZ_JBFUIU010001214.1:0-2055 GCF_056401695.1 Variovorax sp. P4_D9 | reverse complement strand
CGCGAAGAAAGAGTCGGCGCCCAAGCCGCACTCGGCTCAGGCGCCGACCCCATGGCCTTTGGACACGAACCCCATCGGGCGGTGCTTGCCGATTTCATTCAGGCCGTGTCTACGCGTTCGACGCCGATCGCCAGTGGGAGGTCCGCTCTCCCGGTGCATCAGCTGATCGATGCACTGCTCGAATCGTCGCGGACACGAAGCTTTGTGCCTTTATAAATCCTCACCGAAAACGGACGCCCCATGACCGCTCCTTCTTCCCTCTCCGGCAGCACACGCCTGTTCGTGATCATTGGCGATCCCATCGCGCAGGCGAAGTCGCCGGCGGTGTTCAATCGACTTTTCGCCGACATCGGTGCCGACGCAATCCTGGTGCCGATGCAAGTGCCAGCCGCCCATCTGCACGCGACTCTCGAGGGCCTGAAAGGCGTGGCCAACCTCGATGGGATCGTGGTCACGGTGCCGCACAAGGTGAACGTTGCAAAGGCGATCGATGTACTCGGGCCGCACGCCCTGCGCGTCGGCGCCGTCAACTGCGTTCGCAGGCTGTCCGACGGCCACTGGGGCGGAGAGATGTACGACGGCGAAGGCTTCGTCACCGGGTTGCGTCGCCAAGGCTTCCAGCTGGCGGGCTGGCGCGTGTTTCAGGCCGGGTGCGGAGGCGCCGGCAAGGCGGTTGCGCACGCGCTAGCATCGGCAGGCATCAGCTCGCTGGATCTTCTTGACGTCAACGAATCCCTGCAGCAAGAGCTCATCAATGATCTTCGACGCCTGCACCCGCAGTTGCAAGTGAACGAGGCGCGAATACCCGGTGAAGCACACGATCTGCTCATCAACGTCACTCCCTGCGGCATGGCGCCCGGCGACCCCCCGCCCTTCGAGCTCGGGGCCACCCGGCCCGACGCCGTCGTGGCCGATCTCATCATGAAGCCCGAACGCACCCCGCTGCTGCAGGGAGCCGAAGCGCGCGGGCAGCGGGTTCACCTGGGACGCCACCTGCTTGAAAGCCAGGCCAGACTCGTCGCGCGCTACTTCGGCTTCGACGTCTGAGCACCGTTCTCGCAGTTTCGGCAGATCGCGGCCACTCAGGGATAACCATATGGTTACTTGATTGGTGGCCTTCTACAATTCACTACTTGGTTACTACTGCTTAAACCTGGAGTTGTCATGACCTTCGCCTCATCCTTCGGATCGCACATCTTCAAGACGCTGCGCCGCGCTGTTCCAGTCGTTCTCATCGGCTGCGCCATGCATACCGCCCAAGCGGCGGACTACCCCACAAGGCCGGTCGAAATCATCGTGCCGTGGGCCGTCGGCGGGGGCAGCGATGCGGTCGCTCGTGCCTTCGCCGATGCGGCGACACGGAGCATGGGGCAGTCATTCATCGTGGTGAATCGCCCGGGGGCGTCGGGATCGATCGGTCATCAGGAAGGCGCCTCGGCGCGGCCCGACGGGTACAAGTTGACGCTTGTGACGCCCGAAATCTCGCTGGCGTATCTGCAGGGCATCGGCAAGACGCAGTGGAAAGACTTCGCCTACGTGGCACGCATCAATACCGATCCAATCGTGCTTGTCGTCCGAGCCGATTCGCCGTGGACCACACTCGAGCAGTTTCTCGACCATGCGCGTGCCAATCCGGGCAAGGCGACGATCTCGAACTCCGGCGTCGGCGCGACCTATCACCTCGCGGCAGTTGCGGTCGAAAAGAAGACGGGGCTGACTTTCAACAACATCCCATACATCGGCGCAGGCCCCGCCGTCGTCGGTTTGATGGGAGGCCAGGTCGATGCCACGTTCGCCACGACCGGTGAAGTCGGAGTCCACGTGAAGGGAGGCAAACTGCGCATGCTCGCAGTCATGGCAGATCAGCGCCTCAAGGACTTCGGCCAAGTCCCCACCTTCCGCGAACGGCAGATCGATGTGCAGCTCGGTACGTGGCGGGCTCTGGCGGCGCCTAAGGCCACACCGCCCGAGATCATGGCGACCCTTAAGCGCCTGGTCGACAAGGTGACCCAAGACAATGGCTACCGCGAGTTCTTCGCGCGCCAGTACCTAGGC
>NZ_JBFUIU010001213.1:0-2058 GCF_056401695.1 Variovorax sp. P4_D9 | reverse complement strand
AGCTCGCATTGCTGCTGCTGCCGAGCGAGCCGGAAAGTCGCCACACGCCTTCATTCTGGATGCGCTTTCCGAGACAGTAGAGCGCATAGAGACGGACGACGAGTTGCACCGTATCGCCGATGAACGTTGGGCTGCTTTGAAGCGAACTGGCAAGTCGGTGGCGTGGACAAATGCAAAGGCGTACTTGCAGGCCCGCGCTGGTGGCGAGAAAGCGCGCCGGCCGTCAGCGCGCCGGCCTGCGCGTTGACCGAGCATGGCTCGAATCGAGCTTGCTCCTGAAGTCGTTGACGATCTTGATCGCTTCCTGGATCACATGGCGCAGTACGACGCGGTGGACACCGCGAAGCGGATCGAGGAAATCATCGAGGCCATCCAGATCCTCGCGCATAGCCCTCAAATCGGCAGACCGGTGAGGGATGGCAAACGGGAATTGGTCATTGGCAAGGGTGCTCGAGGCTATGTCGCGTTGTATCGCTATCTTGCCGAGGTCGATACGGTTTTCATATTGGCAGTTCGCGCGCAGCGAGAGTCTGGTTTCAAGCACTGATCTCGTCGAATGGGGCGCATGATTTGTAGGGCATGCCATCGCTCGACATGCCTGCGATAGGGATGGCAAGCATCGCCGACGGCCTCGGGTTCGATGCGCGCGGAGCAAGGCCTGTCGGTCGTTAGCCCTTTCAGTTTCTATAAGCCATGGTTAGGGGGCCTTTTGGGGCATCCGGCTCTGCGCGTCGCGTATTGCGGCCATGGGAGGAACTGGTCTCGTCAGACTCGGAGCGTGACCGAGAATCGCCCAGTTCTTCGCCATTGTCCGGAAAGCCTCCCGCGGAGAAAGTATCGCCATCGATAGGTGGCGGCAGCAAGTCGAATTCACCACGAAGGATCCGGACCTCTCGCAGGCATCTGAGAAGCAAGGTCATCGTCGGCCCCGTTGGGTGATGAGGTGCCCCGTCCACCGGCCTCGGGGCGCCCGCATGGCCGAAGTACGTCGCTCAGATGTCGAGTTCGATCTCCGCGCCATTCGCAGACCGCGACACGCATACGCACATCAGCCCACCCTGGCGCCGGTCGTCTTCGGTCAGGAAACTGTCGCGGTGATCGATGGTGCCGTTGCCGACCGGCGTCAGGCAGCTGCCGCATACGCCGGTACGGCAGTCGTGGGGCGCGTCGATGCCGTGCGCCAGCAGCGCGTCGAGCAGGGTCACATCGGCCGGTACCTCGATGCGCTGGCCCGTACGCACCAGCCGCACGGTGAAGGCCTTGTTGTCCCTGCCCACCACCTGGCTGCCGAACAACTCGTAGTGCACGTGGTGCTCGTTCCAGCCGGCCTGCACGCCGATATCGATGACGCTTTGGATCATGCCGCCCGGGCCGCAGACGTACAGGTGCCGCTGCGGATCTGGAGAGCCGATCGCCTGCGCCAGTGCCGCGCGTGCCACTGCCGGGTCCGCCGTATGCATTTCGTGCAACGCCACGCCGGGTAGCGCGCGCAGTTCGTCGCGGAAAGCCACGCTTTCGGGCGAACGGCCGAAGTAGTGCAGGTCGACGATCGCATCGCGTTCGCTCAGAACGCGCGCCATGCACAGGATGGGCGTGATGCCGATGCCTCCTGCGATCAACGTGTGGTGCGGCGCATCGTCGGCCAGCGGGAAGCCGTTGACCGGCTCGCTGAGTTCGATCAATGCACCGGGCACAACCGCATCGTGCATGTGCAGAGATCCGCCGCGGCCACCGGCCTGGCGCAGTACGCCAATCTCGTAGTGGTCCACGGTGCCGCTGCCGGGCCGGTTGACCAGCGAGTACGAACGCTGCGCCGCGCTTCCGTCGGCCAGGCGAACGCCCACATTGACGTGCGCGCCCGCGGAGAATCCCGGCAGCATCGCGCCCTGCGGGTGCTTCAGCACGAACGAGCGGATGTCGGCCGTGCGCTGAATGATCTCGGCAACCTGCAGCTCCATGTCAGCCTTGGGCATTGGCCAGACGGGTCAGCACGGCCTTGGCCTCGTTCATCATGCGCACCACCACCTCGCCGGCCGGCGCGATGTCCTTCACCAGGCC
>NZ_JBFUIU010001212.1:0-2060 GCF_056401695.1 Variovorax sp. P4_D9 | reverse complement strand
GCACGACGACGCCGAGCCAGCGCGAGGCAAACACCATTGCCTTCGCCCAAGCCGCATCCACCATGTTCATCATGGACGCGATGCTCAGCCACAGGCCACGTCACCTCAAGATGCCACGGCCAGGCGCTTACTCCTCAGGGTTCATGTGGATGTCTGACCATCGCTCGTTGTACTGTCCCGAATCGAGCGCGACCAGATCGAAGCTATTAAAACGCCTAGCGATCTCGGCGAAATGCTGCCCGAAGCCCGTATCGCCGCTAAAGTACAGGCGCCTCTTTGGCGTCTCAACGACGTAGCTGGCCCACAGAGCTTGGTTGCGGTCCATGAAGCGGCCGGAGTAGTGCTGCGCCGGTAGCATGTGCACTTTCAGGCTAGCGTCGATGTCTATGGTTTGATGCCAATCGACCTCGCGGATTTTCTCACGCGGGTACCCCCATTGCTCCAGGTGCGCCCCGTTTCCTAGCCCCGCGATCACGACTTTCGTCTTGGCCAACAAGCCCTTCATGCTTGCATAGTCGAGGTGATCGTAGTGATCGTGCGTGATGAAAACTGCGTCGATGTCGGGTACTTCGTCCAGTTGGTAGATGCTGGTGCCGTCAAATGCTTTCACCATCCAGGGCAAGGGGGCAGCGTAGTCGCTGAACACCGGGTCGATCAGAAGGCGCTTGCCGCTCAACTGCACGAAATAGGACGAGTGACCAAGCCACACCACGATGTCCTTTTCAATTGGCAGCGCCGCCTAGTCAGTCTTCACCGCTGGCAAAGGCGCCGGAGGCGTCGGCCGGTCCCTCTCCGCGAACTGGCCTTGCAGCACCCTCCAAGCAAACGCCAGACCGCCGGGGCGAGGCGGGAACGGCACYTCGTTCTGGAAGGAGCCGTCGCGGTACTGCGGCGAAGCCTGCACTACCGCGAGTCTTTCATGCTGCGGCAGTTGCCCCAGAGGGGGGTGCACGTAAGTGCAAGCTGCCAGGGCAAGTACTGCAAGTCCCGAAAGGATGGATGCGAAATAGCGTTTCATGCTTAGATCATTGTGGAACTGCAGCCCAATTCACTGAGAATGGCCGGGCGTGGACTTGAATTTCTTGCGGGAAGGCGCGAGGGGTTGGCAAGGCGCGCGATCCCCAAATTCGCCCGCAGCTTCCCCGCAAGACTCTGGTCTTTAGATGGAGTTGTATTTCAAGGTAAGCATGAGAGCGAGTCTTGTATGAAAGCTGGCCCGCAGGATTCCTGCGTGTGGTCACGACGCCGATGCCAAAGCCTATCGCCTCTAGGAATCGAGCCCACCACGCCAGTCCACCCAGTACAGGATTGATGGGGCGACCGGACTCATAGCAGCTTCTCCGGTGTGATTGGGAGGTCGCGCACCCGCCGGCCCGTCGCGTGGAAGATTGCGTTGGCGATGGCGGCAGGTATCCCCACCATGCCGAGCTCGCCCATGCCCTTCACGCCCAGTGGATTGACGATGGTGTCTTCTTCTTCGACGAAGATGGTCTCGATGGCGTGGATGTCCGCATTCACCGGCACGTGGTAGTGCTGCAGGTTGGCGTTCATGATGCGGCCGTAGCGGTGGTCGATCTCGGTCGCTTCCTCCAGTGCCATGCCGATGCCCCACACCACGCCTCCGATCTCCTGGCTGTGGGAGGCGAGCGGATTCAGGATCTTGCCGCAGGCCGTGACCTCGATCACGCGGGTGACCCTTACCGTGCCCAGGTCCGGGTCGACCTTCACCTCGACGAACTGGGCGCCGTGCGCGAGAGAGGCGTACTTCGCGCGTTCGGGTGAGGGTGTCGAGTCGTAGGTCTCGGTGATCTCGTGGGTGCCGGTGCGGCGCATGACGTCAGCAATGCTCACCGAGCGTGTGGGATCGCTCTTGAGGCGCAACCGACCTTCGAGCATCTCGACGCCCGATGCGCTCACACCCTTCAGCGGCGATCCGGCATTCCGGTTCGCAAGGTCCAGCAGCTTCTCGACGATCGTCAGCGCGGCCCCTCGCACCGCCGAACCCACGCTGGACGTCGTCCACGAGCCGCCCTGCGCCGGCGCCTTGGGCTGCTTAGTGT
>NZ_JBFUIU010001211.1:0-2061 GCF_056401695.1 Variovorax sp. P4_D9 | reverse complement strand
CACGAAGACGGTCCCGGTGTCGACGCGCTTAAAGGGCAGCTTCGGGGTCTGGGCGAGGGCGGTGGCGCAGCAGACGGCCAAGCCCAGCAGCGCGGCGGCGGATTTGATCATGGCCTCCAGGGTAGCGGCTCTTCGCCACCGCGCTGTAGGCGGCGGCCTCGGTTTGTCGGCGCCTTGTGCGATCAGGCGCTACAGCCCGCCACGCTCCGCCTTCCGCCACGACCACGGCGGCGTCGGCTTCAGATCGCGCCAGAGTCCGACGCGCCGGGCCTTGGCCTCGAACTCGGCGAACTCGTACTGCCCACGTTCCTCGGGCGACTGCTCCCTGCCATAGCTTCGGTACCACCAGGCCATGCCGACGGTCACCATCGCCAGTCCGGCATCGAGGGTCTTGGGGCCGCCGGGTGCCGATGCCGGCGCGACCATCACCTTGCACACGCGGCGCGCGTACCGGTCGATGTCCACGCAGTCGAGCCTGGCCGGCTTGCCGAACACCATGCCCGACAAGGCCTGCTTGGCGCGCATGCCGAAAGGCTGCCGCTTCTCGGGCGCGTCGATCCCGTGCAGGCGCACGCGGATCTGTTCGGGGGAAGCGGGGCCGGTGCAGCGGGCGGTGACGGTGTCGCCGTCGACCACGCCGACGATCATGCAGTTTTCGGCGTGCTGCCCGGCATGCGAAGCGATCGAGAAGAGAAGACAGAGGAGAGCAAGAAGGAAATGCATGTGCAGCGTGGTCGCGGATTCGGAGAGGCGCCGATGTTAGCCATCGGCCTGGCCGCCAACGCCGCTCAGCGCGCCAGGGTCTGAAAGGTCGCGTTGGCGCGGGCGCAGATCTTTTCGTCGGCCATGACCAGCGCGCTGGCAAAGCTGAGACTCCGGCCCAGCTTGATCACGAAGGGCCGGACCTCGATCCACTGTCCCTGCTGTGCGCTGGCGRCGAAATCCATCGACAGGTTCACCGTCACCAGGGCGGCGGTCTCGCCGCTCGCGTGGTTGCAGGACAAGCCCATCGCGTTGTCGGCCAGGGCGGTTAGCAGTGCGCCATGCACGAAGCCGCGGCTGTTCGCATGGGCGGGGCCGGCGCGCAATCCCAGGTAGATCGCTTCGGTGAGGCGCTGCGAGTACAGGGGCTCCCAAGGGTCGGTCAGGCCGCTGCGCCGGAAGTGGCGTTGAAACTGCGGTGGAACGTCGATGTCGGACATGGTGCTTCTTTTTCAGGGTTAATTAGACCAGTCTATATAATTCCAGTCCTCCAACCCGTCTCCAAAAGGACAGTCAGATGGCTCGACCCTCCAGGCATCGCGACGCGATCGTGCAAACCGCCGCACGGCTGTTTCGCAAGCAAGGGTTTGCTGCAACCGGCTTGAATCAGATCGTGGAAGAAAGCGGTGCACCCAAGGGATCGCTCTATCACTACTTTCCCGGGGGCAAGGAAACGATCGCTGCTGCGGCCGTCGTCTGGGCTGCCGAGCGCGTGGAACACACGCTTTCCACGCTGGCGGCGGAAGCCGAAGGGCCGGGTGAACTCGTTCGACGCTACGCGCTGCTGCTCGCGGGCTGGATGTCGAAGTCCGGGTTCAGGGACGGGTGCCCGATCTCCACGACCCTGCTGGAGACGGTGCCCGAATCGCATCTGATACGCGAAGCGGGGGCTGCCGCGTTCGCGGATTGGGCGGCCGTTTTCTGCCGGTCGCTGCAGACCCGGAAGGTGTCACGCGGGCGGGCACAGCGACTCGCCTCGATGGCCATCGCGGTGATCGAAGGTGCATTGATACAGGCGCGAGTCGCCGTTCACCCGCAGCCTTTGCTCGATGCCGCCGAGGAGGTTGCGATGGCCTTTGAATCTGCCATCGCCGAAGCGGGTGGTTACCCGCGTCAGCCCGCGGCCGTGTAGGCGGTTTTCACCACGGTGAAGAACTCCTGCGCGTACCTGCCCTGCTCGCGCGGCCCGTAGCTCGATCCCTTGCGCCCGCCGAAGGGCACGTGGTAGTCCACCCCCGCCGTCGGCAGGTTCACCATCACCATGCCGGCCTGGCTGTGGCGCTTGAAGTGCGTCGCGTA
>NZ_JBFUIU010001210.1:0-2070 GCF_056401695.1 Variovorax sp. P4_D9 | reverse complement strand
GGATTCGGCAGTCGGCATGATCTTGTCCTTTGTCGCAGGTGCGGCTGTCAAGCCCCGGTGGGCGGGTTCCCGCTCGAACGCGAAGCCACGGTAGCCGTCCTGCACAGCAGCGGCACAATGCTCTCGGTACTTCAAGAACCCGCCCGTGAAGAGCGTGAGCCCCTGCGGCTTGTCCTTGACATTCGCGCCGACGTACCAGGTCTTGGCCTTGGACAGGAGCGTGCGCTGGGAGAGCGTGTAGACGAGGTCCATCCAGCCGTCTTCGGACTCCTTGGTTGGCTCGATGGTCGACAGGCCGTTCTTGTCCATGTGCGCCATGGCCGCCGCGATCCAGTCGACATCGTGCTCGCTGATCCTGATGATGTTGGCGAGCGCGGCGGGGCCGTTGGGCCCGGTGGTCATGAAAAGGTTGGGGAAGCCTTCCATCATGAGGCCGAGAAAGGACCGCGCTCCATCCTTCCACTTGTCATTCACGTTGCGGCCCTGGCGACCGACGACGTCGAAGGCCAGCAGCGCGCCGGTGAGTCCGTCGTAGCCGGTGGCGAAGATGAGCATGTCGAGTTCGACTTCGCCCGATGGCGTCTTCACGCCCTTCTCCGTGATCTCCAAAATCGGGTCGGTGAAGCAATCGACCAGGTGGACGTTCGGCTGGTTGAAGGTCTCGTAGTAGCTGGAGTCGAGGCACGGGCGGCGGGCGAAGATGGGATAGCCGCGCGGCTTCAGCTTCTCGGCGGTCTCCGGGTCTTTCACGACTTCGCCGATCTTGCTGCGCACGAATTCCGCAACCTGCTCGTTGGCCTCCGGATTGGTCATCAGATCCGAGAAAGTGCCGAGCATGGCGAGTCCACCGTTCTTCCAGGCATCTTCCAGAAGCTGGCGCCGCTGCGCCGGCGTCACGCTGAAGAAGGCGCGGGTGGACTGGGGGCGCACGCCGCCGACCGCACTGTTGCGGGCGGCCTCACGGATCCCGGCATAGTTTCGTTTGACCTCCGCCACATAGTCCGGTTCGAGCTGTTCGTTGCGCATCGGCATGGTGAAGCTCGGCGTGCGCTGGAAGACGAACAGCTCTCCAGCCTGCTTGCCGACTTCTTGCACGATCTGGATGCCGGTCGAGCCGGTGCCGATGACACCCACCCGCTTGCCTTCGAAGCTGACGGGTTCGTGCGGCCATCTGCCGGCGCGCAGCAGTTGGCCCCGGTAACGGTCAATGCCGGGAACGTCGGGGTCCTTCGGAATCGACAGAGGGCCGGTCGCCATGATGCAGTAGGTCRCCTCGAACGTGTCGCCGCGATGGGTTGTCACCGTCCACAGCTTGCGCGTTTCGTCCCAGACCGCGCCGGTCACGCGCGTATTGAACTGGATGTGCTTGCGCAGATCGAGCCGGTCGGCGACGAAATTGATGTAGCGAAGGAGTTCCGGCTGGTCGGCGAATTGTTCAGACCAGGTCCATTCCTGCTCGATCTCGGGAGAGAAGGAAAAGCTGTAGTCGATGCTCGGCAAGTCGACGCGAGCGCCTGGGTATCGGTTCCAGTACCACACGCCGCCGACGTCGTCGCCCGCCTCGAACCCTGCAATGCTCAGGCCCATCTCGCGAAATCGGTAGAGGGCATACATGCCTCCAAAGCCCGCGCCAACCACGATCACGTCCAGCCGCTTGGCGTCTGTGTCCCCGTCCTGCATTGCATTCCTATTGCTCACGGCGTTTCCTCAATGTGTGACTTGAGATATTAGATTACCTGTCGACAGGTAAACATAATATGCGTGGAAACCCTGCATGCCGATTCGTCGCACACGAGACTGTCTGTCGACGCGGGGCGGCAGTCTAATTTGCGAAGTGCTCACGCACGCAGAACGTACCCATAAGGAAAGACAATGTTTGCCGAACCCTCCGCCAAGACCACCGAACTCCTGCAGCGCCTGCGCCAGTTCTTCGACCAACACATCTATCCCAACGAGGAGCGCTACCACCGCGAGATGGACGCATTCCGCCGCGAGGGCAATGCGTGGCAGGTCTCGCCGCTGATCGAGGAGCTCAAGCCGCTCGCGCGGGCGGCCGGGCTGTGGAACATG
>NZ_JBFUIU010001209.1:0-2073 GCF_056401695.1 Variovorax sp. P4_D9 | reverse complement strand
CTTCTGCTCGTCGTTCCGCACGCAGCGGGTACGGGTGTCGATGCCGTGGCACGCAGCTTCTCCGTCACGCTGCAAACGACGCTTGACACGCCCGTCGTGGTGGACAACCGAGCAGGCGCTTCCGGCGCCATCGGATCGGCGAGTGTGGCTCGCGCAAAGCCGGACGGCACCACCTTGATGCTCAACGCCAATCCGCCCTTCGTGACCTTTCCCCTCACGCAGGACCGGCCGCTCTACAACCCGATCAAGGACTTCAAGCCGCTGGCCCGAATCGGAACGGTGCCCATGGTGCTGGTGGTTTCAGCGCAGAGCGAGATCAAGACGCTCGACCAACTGGTGGCCTATGCAAGGAGCAATGCCGCGAAGGCCAGCTATGCCTCGCCAGGCGCGGGCTCTGCCGGCTATCTTGCGATGGAGCGGCTGAAGGTCAAATACAAGATCGGCTTCGAAGAGGTGCTCTACAAATCGACGCCGCAGTCGTTGATCGATGTCTCGGCAGGTCATATTCTCGCGGCATTCTCTTCGTTTCCCGCCGCCAGTTCGCTCATCGAAAGCGGAAAGCTGCGGGCCCTGGCCGTCGGTTCGAAGGCGCGACTTGCACAGCTGCCCAGCGTGCCGACCCTCTCGGAGCTGACAGGCGAAGGCGACTTCATCGCTGACGTCTGGTACGGCTTCCTCGCGCCGTCGGGCATCTCCGACGCCATGGCCGACAAGCTCTATGCGGGCATTTCGAAAGCGTTTTCGACGGAGGCGGTGCAGCACTCGCTTCGCAATCAGGGCATCTTCCCGGAGCTCCAGTCGCCCAAGGAATTCGAACGCTCGCTGGCGCTGGACGACAAGGTCGCGCGCCGCGTCATGAAGGCCACCCCGTGACGCGTCAGTTCGCACCAACAGCAATCACGGCGGCAACGCTTGGAGGTGTAGTGCCGCCGGTGTCATGGCTGGTCATGGACGCTATCAGCAGCCGGATGCGTCGGCGGCGCGCTCGACGTCGCTGCCTCCTATTCAGAAAGCACCACTGGCTCAAACCACGCCGCGCGCAGCACCACTTCGCTTGAAAGCTGGAGCCTGGGCGCGCCTCATACGACTTCGGCATTGCCAAGGTATTCGCAGAGTATGCGAGAGCAAACAGGTCAGCGCCCTGGCCGAGAACATCTTCAGCCCGTTCGGGTTGACCAAGCCGGGCGCCGACGGTCTGCTCGGAGTGACGGGTCCCGATCGGTGTTGGCTTGATTCGCGCTTCGTRCTCTGTGGTGAAGTACAGCAACGTCATAGGCCGTGCCATCTTCCGGGCTCGAACGTGGAACTACGGCGGCCGAAGCGCTCGTCCAAGTTCACTCTCTTCTCATCAACTCCCGGCTGCGAGCTCGGGCAACCTGCTGGCCCGCGGCGTCGTTCGGCTGATCCGGCTAAAGTCAGTGCGCCTCAAACCTTAGAAAAGCAGCAAATGTCTCAGTCAGCCCGAGCGTCCGGCTCTCGCTCGGACGACCCTCTCGGTGTCGACCGCACCATTCCTGTTTCCCACGCGCAGTCGCAGACTCGTGTGCGGCAGCTGTTGCTCGGCCTGAGCCTGATACTGATCGCCTTCAATCTGCGGCCCTTGTTCGGCAGCCTCTCGGTGCTGTTGCCTGAAGTCATGAAGGACACTGGCCTGACGCCGACGGGCGCGAGCATGCTCACGACACTGCCGCTCCTGTGCCTGGGAATCTTCGCGGCGCCAACGCCGGCGTTGGCCCGGCGCCTCGGCCCGGAACGCACCTTGCTCGGCGCGCTGCTCTTGATCTGCGTTGGATCGCTGCTGAGGGGCACCGGGAGCTTGCCGATGCTGTTCTTTGCGTCGGCTCTGGGAGGCGCGGGCATCGCCGTGGGGAATGTGCTGTTGCCGGGTCTGGTCAAGCGTGACTTCGGTAGTCGCGCTGCAATGATGACGGGCTTCTACACGCTGGCCGTGTCGGCAGGGGCATCGAGCGCTGCCGCTTTCACCGTTCCGCTGGAGCATCTTCTAGGCGGAGGCTGGACTTCGGCGCTGGCGTTCTGGGCACTGCCGGCCGGCCTTGTGGTGCTGCTCTGGGC
>NZ_JBFUIU010001208.1:0-2073 GCF_056401695.1 Variovorax sp. P4_D9 | reverse complement strand
ACACCGCAGCGATCGATACGCCAGGCGAGCTGCATGCCGCCACGACCTGCGCCTTGAACTCGGCGCTATGTGTGCGCCGGCGTCGACGGCCAGCGCTGGCTTCGTTGGAAATAGTGTGCACGTGTCCACCAAAAACGTAGTGGACACGAGCATCCTAAAACGATCCGTCGCAATCAAGGTGCCGCGGCGAGACGCTTACGCTACGTTCGCCTTGCAATCCGCTGTAGCCACCTCCTGCTCTTTTTCGGCTTCTGCCTTGAGTCTGGCGACCCGGTCGGCCGGTGTCTCGACGGGGATGGCAGCCGAGGATCCGGCCGATTCGCCTTGCGGCTGGCAAGCGAAAAGAAGCGGTAACGAAGCCGCCATTGCCAAAAGAATAGCCCTCATCTCGCTCCTTATATGCCTCAGGTTTCGGGCAATGACCTTAAGCAGATCGAAAGAGCCGATCCGATACGGGATGCCCCACCCTAACGTTTAGTTACGGTCCGCACGCTCGGCAAGAACCCCGGCGTTAGGCCCCGGGCTAGAAGAAACGCTCGATGTCCGCGATGGTTTGCTCAATTAGAGCGGCGTCGTCCGGGTGCTCACCCCAACTTTCTTTGGAATGAGCGTTTACGCGCCAGAGGGAAGGCAGAGCGTTTTTTCGCCGACTTTGGAATATGCCAACGGGCTGTAACCCGCATGGATGCTCGATTCTCGGCCCGGCCTGTCACGCCGGGGGTCGCGGGTTCGAGTCCCGTCCACTCCGCCAGATAAAAGCCCTTGTGAGTCAACGACTTGCAGGGGCTTTCCTCTTTCTGGACTGACTAAATAATCAGCACTTCAGCGCCCCAGGTCTATCGCGCTGACCCCCGCAATGCCCCAGTTCTGCTTGGGCACGTCGTGGATCCAGACGCGGATGTTTTCCTTGGGCGCGCCGACGGCGTCCTGCAGCGCCTGGGTGACCTTTTCGATGACGGCCCTCTTCTGGTCGTCGGTACGGCCTTCGATCATGTAGATCTGTGCAAATGGCATCGCGGCCTCCTCAGGCGAAACGCAGCGAGACGCTGCCCAGACCTTGCACGCGCAGGCTCACGTGGTCGCCGGCCTCCACCACCACCGCTTCGGTGACGCCACCGGACATGATCATGGTGCCGGCCGGGATCTCGCGGCCGCGCTGGCCCAGATGGTTGGCGAGCATCGCGACGGCCGTGGCCGGGTGCCCGAGCACCGCTGCACCGGCGCCGATGGCGACGACTTCGCCGTTCTTTTCCATCACCACGCCGAGCGTGCGCAGATCCAGCCGGTCGACCCGCTGGGCCTGCCCGCCGACGACGAAGCGCGCGGCCGAGGTGTTGTCGGCCACGACGCTTTTCAGGTCGAACTTGAAGTCGCGGTAGCGGCTGTCAATCACCTCGATGCCGGGAAGCACGAAGTCGGTTGCCCCGAGCACCGAGCCGATGTGGCAGCCCGGGCCCTTGAGCGCGTGCTTGAGTACGAAGCAGATCTCGGGTTCGACCTTGGGGTGGATCAGCTCGCTGCGCTTGACCTCGCCGCCCTCCGGCACACAGAAGCCGTCAACGAGGAAACCGAACACCGGCGTATCCACGCCCATTTGCTTCATCTTGGCATGCGAGGTCAGGCCCGCCTTCAGGCCGACGACGCGCGCGCCGCGTGCCAGCTTGCGGCGCAGGATCTCGTCCTGGATCGCATACGCGTCGTCCCAATCCATGCCGGGGTGTTCGTCGGTGATCTTCAGCGTGCCGCGGGCCTGCAGCTCGCAGGTCTCGAGGTGTTCGGCCAGGCCGGCGATGGTGACTTTGTCGAGTGCCATGGTGTTCTCCTCAGGCCGCCTCGGCCAGGTTCAGTCGGCGCGCCCGGGCCATCGTGAGCGCGGTGTCTTCGATCATGTCTTCCTGCCCGCCGACCATGCCGCGTCGGCCCAGCTCGACCAGCAGGTCGCGTGCCGGCACGCCGTATTTCTTCTCGGCGCGCTTGGCAAAGAGCAGGAAGCTGCCGTAGACGCCCGCATAGCCCAGCGTCAGCGCGTCGCGGTCGATGCGGATCGGGAAGTCCATGATCGGCACGGGCACG
>NZ_JBFUIU010001207.1:0-2073 GCF_056401695.1 Variovorax sp. P4_D9 | reverse complement strand
GTTCTTGGCCGCGGCGACGAAGTCGGGCGGGGAGGGCAGCACCAGCGTGATCGGCGCAATCTCGGACTCCAGCTTGGCGACGTGCTCCTTCCATGCCGTGCGGCCATTGGTCACGACGTTGGCCTTGCGCGTGGCCTTCTYGGCTTCCACTTTCTTGTCGAGCACCAAGCGCTTTTCGCGCAGCTGCGCGCTGATGAGGTCGATGGTCGCGAAAAGATCCGCGATCGATGCCGTCTCGCTCAGGGCTTGCGCCTTCACCAGCTCCAGCTGCTTCTCGGCGTCATCGCAGAACTTGACGTTGGCCGCGGCGTCGACGAAGTCCTGCTCCGTCGACAGTTCGGTCTTGATGCTGTCGATGAACTTGCTGGCCGCAACGCGGTAGTCCGCGAGATTGGTCTGCGTGACTTCGCCCTTGATGCGCGCGATCAACGCGGGCAGAGCCTTGATGGCTGCGGYCTGGAGCTTCGGCGCGGCTTCGACCGGCACGTAGGCCTCCAGATCGATCTCGAACTGTGCCCAGCCGGCGCGGACGCGGTCGAACCAGTCTTGATCCGGATAGACCTCGACCATTTCCATGTTCTCTTCGGTGCCGTCCGAGATCACGAAGATGACCTTGTCGGCGCCCGTGACCATCAGGATCTGCTGGCACTGGGGCATGTGCTCTTCGGGCACGACGCCGTTGCGCACCAGCTCGGCGTAGACCGCGTTCCAGAGCTTGTGCTCGAAGGCAATGCGGTCGTCAATCGTGAGGCCGTCGCACGAGGCGCTGATGCGACCCTCCGAGCACGTCACCGGGTACAGGTCCTGGCCGATGCGCCGCTCGACGATCGGGCGCGCATCGGCTTCGGTCACGTGGCCCGGGTTCAGGATCCGCTCCTGCACGAAGTCGCTGAACTGCTTGGCCGTGCCGGTCTTCTTGATTTGAAGCAGCTCGTTGCGCTTCACCTTCGGCGAGAGGCCGAGCATCGCGGCAGCTTCGCTGGCACCGAAGTGCGCGAGGCGGAATTCGTTCCAGGCATCGCTGCCCTGCTGTAGTTCGTGGGTCTTCATTGCTTGCTTCTCCAAGAGTTGATGGTGGTGAGCTGGTCGGCCGAGAGCGGGGCCTTGGTCTGGACCATGGTGATGATTTGGGCGGGGCTCTTGCGGCCGGCTTCGACCAGGCCGCGCCACGTCGGGCTGTTCGTGTCGAAGTCGGCTTGCGAGTAGGTCGTGGGCTGGGCCGGTGCGCCCGTCTCTGCCGGCGGCTTGCCGTCCGGTGCGCCGCCGCGGCCGTCGTCGTCCTGGCCCTTGGTGGCGAGGCCCGTGACCGCGAGGAACGTGTGGCGCTCCAAGTAGCTGTTCGTGGAGACCATCGCCTGGATGTTGTTCTTGCCACCCGAGGTATCGAGCGGGCCTTCCATCGTCACGCGCTTGCTGTGGCCCTCTACGTGCGTGAGGATGCAAGTCACCTTGACGCGGTCGGCTTCGCGAACACTGTCCCAGTCATGTGTGAAGCCATATTCGGCCAGCACACCGACCACGGTTTCAACGATGTTGCCGAGGGTGGCGTGGTCGTACTCGGTCAGGCCCTTGTCGGTGCGAAACGCGACGTGCTTGTTCTTCAGGATGACCGGGGCGACCTTCTTGAATTCGGTCATGGCCGCGATGTAGGCGCGGTGCGACTGATCGCGGTTGAAGCGGTCCTGCAGGTCCATCATGCGTTCCAGCATTTCGACGGTGCCACCGCCTTGCAGGAAGGCCAGCGCTTGCGCCATGGGGCCGCTCAGTGCGCCGGCGTTCGGCAGCGCGATCACGTTCGCCGTCTGCTGCAAGGCCGGTACCGGGTGCTCGGCGATGGGCTCCAGCTCGAGGTTGAGGTCGAGCGTCAGCGGGGTGTCTTGAAGGATGGCGCTCATGCCCAGTCCCCCCCAATGCGAATGCGACGGTTGCGAATGCGGTCGAACAGCTCGACGGACAGCGCGCCCACGAGCAGGCCGGCGAAGGCCACGCGCACCAGCGGATGGTCGTAGTGCTTGATGGCGAAGAAGCCCGCCACCGCGACGACTGCGGCGATCGCCAGGATGTAAACGATGG
>NZ_JBFUIU010001206.1:0-2076 GCF_056401695.1 Variovorax sp. P4_D9 | reverse complement strand
AGTTGGCGTCGATCTGCGCCGTCGGGGTCGGCAAGCCGCGCGAGCGGAAGGCGGCGTCGAGCCACTGCCGGCTCACGATGGTGTCGACCGGCAGCACCCAGCGCCAGGCGAGCAGCGACTCCATCGTGATCCGGGGCAGCGCGAACACCGGGTGGTCCGGATGGGTCGCGACCACCACCACGTCCTCCACGATCGAGTGCGTCACGAAGACATCGTCATTTTCTGGCATCAGTCCGATCAGCAAGTCGATCGCACCTTCGCGCAGCCGCTCGCGCAGCGCGATGCTCGGCGCGACTGTGATGTCGATGGTGGTCTCGTTGGCTTCGGCGAGCAGCAGGCTGCAGATCTCGGGCAGCACGTGATCGGCCGCGATCGGCCCGCTGCCGATGCGCACGTGGCCGGCATTGCCCTTGGCGAAATCCCCCACCTCGCGCAGCGCCTCCTCCGTCGCGCCGCGCAGCACGCGCGCCCTCGCCAGCAGCACCTCGCCGACTGGCGTGAGCCGGATGCCGCGCCCCTTGCGTTCGAACAGCGCGGCGCCGAAAGCTTCCTCGAGCCGCTGCACGGCCTTAGTCAGCGCCGGCTGGGTAYGGCCCAGCTTCTCGGCCGCCTGCCCGACATGGCCCAGGTCGGCGACGGTCTCGAAGTACTTCAGGTCGCGAAGGTGGATATCCATTCATAGCTCCGAGGAATCGATGAATGAACATTATCGAATAGACGGAATGAGTCCGGGTCCACAGAATCGGGGCTCCAACAGGAGACATCCAATGAACCGTCGATACACACTGCTGGCAGGCGCTGCCCTCGCACTCTTTGCCTGCAGCAGCTTCGCCCAGACCGCCTGGCCCGCCAAGCCGATCAAGCTGGTGGTGCCTTTCCCGCCCGGCGGCGGCACCGACTTCGTGGCGCGCCTGGTCGCTGAGAAACTTGCCACCCAGGCCGGCTGGGTGATCGTGATCGACAACAAGCCCGGCGCCGGCGGCAACATCGGGCTCGACGCCGTGGCCAAGGCGGCGCCGGATGGCTACACGATCGGGCTCGGCCAGACCGCCAACCTGGCGATCAATCCGGCGCTGTACGCAAAGATGCCCTTCGATCCGCTGACGGATTTCGCGCCGATCGCCGCGGTCGCGTCGCAACCCGTGGTGCTGCTGGTGAACGCATCGTCGCCCTACAAGACGCTGGCCGACGTGGTCGCCGCATCGAAGGCCAAACCGGAGTCGCTGCGCATCGGCCTGGCGGGCAACGGCACCGTCGGCCATCTGGCCGGCGAGATGCTCGAGCGCCGCGCGGGCATCAAGATCCTGAACGTGCCGTACAAGGGAGCAGGTCCGGCGATGACCGACCTGCTCGGCAACCAGGTGGAATTGAACTTCGCCAACACGCCGGTCGCGATCCCGCAGCTGGCCGGCGGCAAGGTGCGCGCACTGGCCATCAGCTCGCCCCAGCGCCTGAAGAGCGTGCCGCAGCTGGCCGCCGTACCGACCGTCGCCGAACTGGGCTATCCGGGATTCGACGCGATCACGTGGACCGGCCTGGTCGCACCCGCCGGAACGCCGCCGGCGGTGGTCGAGCGCATCAACACAGAGGTGCAGAAGATCCTCAAGCGGCCCGATGTGATCGAGAAGCTGGCGCTGGAGGGCAGCACCGCCGCGGCCGAGGGCACGCCCAGGCAGTTCGCCGACTACATCCGCAGCGAGCACCAGAAATGGGGCGCGCTGATCCGCGAAGCCAACATCAAGCTCGATTGAGCTGCGGCAGGAGACATCGTCCAGTGAACCCCACCATCCTCGTGACGGCGCCCAGGCTGGCCCAGGCCGGCGCCGACCTCCTGGCGCAGGCCGGCGCGCGCGTTATCTACCTCTCCGATCCCGACAGCGCAGAGGAGGTCGAACGCATCATGGAGGCGGAGCCCGTCGACGCGGTCATCTCCCGCACGGTCCGGCTCTCGGCCCGGGCGATCGCCGGCTGCCCGACCCTGAAGGTCATCTCCAAGCACGGCGTCGGCGTCAGCAACATCGAGGTCGAGGCCGCCACGGCACGCGGCATCCCGGTGTACGTGACGCCGGGTGCCAA
>NZ_JBFUIU010001205.1:0-2080 GCF_056401695.1 Variovorax sp. P4_D9 | reverse complement strand
AAGTACAGCACGTCGAAACCCAGGGAGGCGATCAGCGGCAGCCGGGCCTCGACATCGGCGAAGGTCCCGTGCACGCCGGGCCGCTCGCCGGCCGAGCGCGGAAACAGTTCATACCAGCTGCTGAAGCGCGCGCGCTCGCGGTCGACCACCAGCGGCAGTTCGACCGCGAAGTGGGTCATGAGCCGACGGTCGGGGAAGCGGCCCGCAGTCAGGGCCAGATCCTCGTCGAGCGCGAGGTCCTTGAGCTCCGTCACCTCCGTCTCGGCGTCGGCTGCGCCTTCTTCCAGGGCGCGCGCCCAGGCCGCCAGCGCCTCGCGATCGGTCCCCGTGGCGCGTTCGGCCGCGGCGGCGATCTCGAGCGCGCCGACCCGCGCGGCGACGCGAATGTCGTCGGCATCCACCCGCCGCACCAGCTCGTGGCGCCAGGATTCGAAGGCGTCGACCCAGGCCACGACGGTGTAGCGGTAGCGCCCGGGCGTCGGCGGCACGAACTCTGCATGCCACTCGTCGTTGTACCTCAGCTTCATCGGCAGTTCGCGCCGGCGCGCGTCGGCCTCTTTCCACCATTGCAGCGTCACCCGCGGCGCATCGTGGCCGTCGGTGAACACGTGGGCGGTCACGCGCAGGCTTTCGCCGGCCACATGCTTGACCGCGAAGCGGCCGCCATCGACCACCGGAAGGACCGCGTCGATGACGGCGCGGCTGCGGCCGTCGTGTGCATCGAGCGAGGCCGGCGGATTCGGCGTCGTCGCTGCGGGTTTCAGCAAGAGGCTCTCAGGCATCGGCGGCGGCTTTCAGGTAGAGGGTGGACAGCGGCGGCAGGGTCAGGCAGAGCGCGTGCTTCTGGCCGTGCGAGCGCATCGGCGCGGCCTCGACCTCGCCCAGATTGCCCCAGCCGGCGCCACCGAAGGCCTGCGCGTCGCTGTTGAGGATCTCGTGCCAGACGCCGCCCGTCGGCACGCCCAGGAAGTAGTTCTGGCGCGGGACCGGCGTCAGATTGCTGACCACCAGGACCGGATCGCCGTTGCGGGCGCGGCGAACGAAGGCGATCACGCTCTGCGCGGCGTCGTCGGCAACGATCCACTCGAAGCCTTCGGCGGCGAAGTCCAGCTCATGCAGCGCGGGCTCGGCACGCAGGAGCCGGTTGAGTTCGCCGATCAGATGCTGCATACCACGGTGCGCCGGCTGCTCCATCAGGTGCCAGTCGAGCTGGCCCTCGTGCGTCCATTCGCGCCGCTGGGCGAACTCGCCCCCCATGAAGAGCAGCTTCTTGCCTGGATGCGCCCACATGTACGCGAACAAGGTGCGTAGGTTGGCGAACTGCTGCCACGCATCGCCCGGCATCTTGTCGATCAGCGAGCCCTTGCCGTACACCACTTCGTCGTGCGAGAGAGGCAGCACGAAGTTCTCGCTGAAGGCGTAGATCATCGAGAAAGTCAGCCCGTGGTGGTGGTAGCTCCGGTGCACCGGGTTCTGCCTCATGTAGGCCAGGGTGTCGTGCATCCAGCCCATGTTCCATTTCATGTCGAAGCCCAGCCCGCCCTGCGCGATCGGCCGCGAGACCTGCGGCCAGGCGGTCGATTCCTCGGCCATGGTAAAGGTATCGGGGTGCTCGCGGTGCACCGCCCGGTTGAGCGTGTGAAGGAAGTCGATCGCCTCGAGGTTTTCGCGCCCGCCGCGCCGGTTCGGGATCCACTCGCCGCCGCGTCGCGCGTAGTCCAGGTACAGCATCGAGGCGACAGCGTCCACCCGCAGGCCGTCGACGTGGTAGCGGTCGAGCCAGAACAGGCCCGAAGAGATCAGGAAGCTGCGGACCTCGTTGCGGCTGTAGTTGAAGATGGCCGAGTTCCATTCGGGATGAAAGCCCTGGCGCGGGTCCGCGTGCTCGTAGAGGTGGGTGCCGTCGAAGCCGGCCAGGCCGTGGGCGTCGGTCGGGAAATGCGACGGCACCCAGTCCAGCACCACGCCGATGCCGCGCTGGTGCATGTGGTCGACGAAGTACATGAAGTCCTGCGGCTCGCCGTAGCGCGCCGTGGGTGCGAAGTACCCGGTGGTCTGGTAGCCCCACGAGCCATAGAAG
>NZ_JBFUIU010001204.1:0-2083 GCF_056401695.1 Variovorax sp. P4_D9 | reverse complement strand
CACCAGAAACGGACGTCATTTCGTTGCGAGAACAAATCGTCAAAGCGATCGGTCAGCGCGACGTCATCGACCGGCTGCGTGCACTCGACATCACTCCAATGCCGCTGACCGGCAAAGAGGGCCTCGCGAGACTGGTGGCGGTGCGTGAACGCAACGCCAAGATCGTCCGCGAGAGAAATCTCAAAGCCGATTGAGAGATCCACAAACTGATGCAGAGCAGTCAATTTTCAAAAGGAATGTCATGAGGTTATGCCGTTTTAATGGAGGTCGATTGGGATGCGTCGACCGCGGGGATGTGCTCGACGTCACCGCTGCGCTGCAAGTTCTCCCTTCGGTGCGCTACCCATTGCCGCAAGAGGATCTGCTGGTTGCGAACTTGGCCGCCGTTTGTACGGCTGCGCGGAATCTCAGCGAGGGCGCTCCGCGTCTCCCGATAGACCAGGTCCGTTTCCTGTCGCCGGTTGCGAATCCTCCTCGCATCATAGGAGCGCCAATCAATTACCGGGACCACATCGCCGAGAGCATCAAGGACGCCGCTATCAATCATGGGAGATCAGTCAAGGACATTCGGGAGTGGGGCCTGTTTCTCAAGTCATCGACTTCATTGATCGGATTCGGCGAGGAGATAGTGTTGCGCCGTCCCGACCGTCGCAACGACCACGAGTGCGAACTGGCTGTCGTGATTGCCAGGCGCTGCAGCAACGTGAGCAGAGCGGATGCGATGAGCTACGTGGCTGGCTACTCGATTGGCCTCGACATGACGGTTCGTGGCCCGGAGTTTCAATGCTGGCGCAAGTCCGTCGACACATATAGCGTGCTGGGACCATGGCTGGTCACGGCCGACGAAGTTCCTGATCCGGGTGTGCTGGATCTCAGCTTGAGTGTGAACGGAGAGGTCCGACAGTCATCGAATACCAAATTCCTCGTGTTGGACGTTCCCGGATTGATAGAGTGGGCGTCGAGCATGTACGCACTGGTTCCTGGCGACGTAATCATGACGGGTACGCCAGCAGGGGTTGGACCGGTCCTGCCGGGCGACGTGATCTCCGCGTCCATCCAGGGCATCGGCGAAGCGCGCATTTCGGTGGCGAATCGTTATGAGTGAACACGTGTCGCTCATAGAGGCTCTGGCGGAAGCGCACGCACAGCCGCTTTGGGATCGCTACATGACTCTTCTGACACGCGAGCCGGCGCCGATTGATGAGCCAATGGCATGGTCTTGGCAAACCATGCAGCGACTGATCGAGCGTGCGGTACGCGAAGTCGGAATGGACGACGCTGAGCGCCGCGTCCTGCTTTTCTGCCATCCTGCATTCGCACCGGCAATCAACACGACGACCAACCTGTCTTCAGGACTGCAAATCCTGCAACCTGGTGAGYACGCGGATGCGCACCGACATACCGTCGCTGCACTGCGCTTCATGATGGCCGGCACAGGGGCTGTGACCTGGGTCAACGGCAAGCGCTGCGAGATGAAGGAGGGAGACCTCATCCTGACACCGGCCTGGTGCTGGCACGAGCATCGCAACGAAGGCAATGAGCGCGTCGTTTGGTTCGACGGACTCGACGTCCCGCTCGCGCAGCAACTGCGGTCCATCTTTCTCGAATTCGGCTCTAAAAAAGAGATTCCCCCTCAGTTCGACGATAGTTTGGCTCACGCTGGGGCATGGCCAACAGAGATACCTGCCGCGTACCGGCAGTATTCACCACGGTATCGGTACGAAGGTGCGGCCATGGCGACTGCGCTCGACTCGGTTCCGACGCAGCAAGATGGGTCTCGGCTCCTGCGCTATGTCAACCCGCTCACGGGAGGACCCGTAATGCCCACGCTGGATTGCTACGCGATGCGTCTCCAAGCGCACACTCAGACGCGTGCGTATCGCAGCACACACAACGCAATTGCTGTAGTGGCACAGGGCAGCGGACAGTCCTCGATCGGGAAGAAGGAGATCGCCTGGCAAAAGGGTGACGTATTCACGATACCGCATTGGCACTGGGTCAGTCACCACTCTGAGCACGCTGATAGCCAACTTTTCCTTATGACAGACCGCGGTCTGTTGGAGGCGATGGGTTACCTGCGCAC
>NZ_JBFUIU010001203.1:0-2084 GCF_056401695.1 Variovorax sp. P4_D9 | reverse complement strand
TACGTCGGCGAGCGGCCCGACGTGATCGTCGCGATCGCGACGCCCTCGGCGCAGGCCGTGGTCGCGGCGAGCAAGGACATCCCGATTGTCTACAGCGCGGTCACCGACCCAGTCGCGGCCAAGCTGGTCAAGGGCTGGGAGGCTTCGGGCACCAACGTTACGGGCGTGTCCGATCTCTCTCCGCTGGACAAGCACCTCGAACTGATCAAGCGGGTCGTTCCCAACGCGAAGCGCGTCGGCGTGATCTACAGCCCGGGCGAGGCCAATTCGGTGGCGATCATCGAGGCGCTGAAGAAGGCCGTGCCGGTCGCGGGCATGACGCTGGTGGAAGGCGCCGCGGCGCGCACCGTCGACGTTGCGAGTGCGGCGCAGAGCCTGGTCGGCAAGGTCGATGTCATCTACGCGCCCACCGACAACAACGTGATGTCGGCATTCGAGGGCATCGTCAAGGTGGCCCAGCAGGCGAAGATCCCTGTGGTCGCGGCGGACACCGACGCGGTCAAGCGCGGCGCCGTCGCGGCGCTGGGCCTGAACTACTACGACATCGGTCACCAGACCGGCAAGATCGTGGTGCGCATCCTCCAGGGCCAGGCGGCGGGCACGATCGCCTCGCAGACCAGTAACWCCTTCGAACTGCACGTCAATCCGGGCGCTGCGCTGAAGCAGGGCGTGACGCTGTCGGACGAGCTCGTCAAGTCCGCGCAAGTGGTGGTCAAGTAAACGGGCATCGCCAACATGTCGCTCATTGCTTCACTGGGTGCCATCGAAATCGGTCTGATATTCGGACTGGTCGCGCTGGGCGTCTTTCTCTCGTTCCGCATCATCAATTTCCCCGACCTGACGGTCGACGGCAGCTTCCCGCTCGGCGGTGCTGTTGCCGCGGCGCTGATTGTCGCGGGCTGGAACCCGTTTGCCGCCACTGCGGCGGCCATCGTCGCCGGCGCGCTGTCGGGCTATCTCACCGCGTGGCTCAACGTGCGGCTGCGCATCATGCAGCTGCTCGCCAGCATCCTGGTGATGATYGCGCTCTATTCGGTCAACCTGCGCGTCATGGGCAAGCCCAACATTGCGCTGATCGACGAGCCCACGGTATTCAGCCTGCTCGAATTCGGCGGTCTGCCGGACTACGTCCTCAAGCCGCTGGTGCTGCTCGCGATCGTGGTCGCCGCCAAGGTTCTGATCGACCTGTTCTTTGCGTCGGAAGTCGGCCTGGCCATGCGCGCCACAGGTGGCAATCCGCGCATGGCACGTTCGCAGGGCATCTCGACCGACCGGCTGACGGTGTGGGGCCTTGCGTTGTCCAACGGGCTGGTCGCGCTGGCCGGGGCCTTGTTCGTGCAGAGCCAGGGCGGCGCCGACATCTCGATGGGCATCGGCACGATCGTGGTCGGCCTGGCCGCCGTGATCATCGGCGAGACCATCCTGCCGGCGCGCAGCCTGGTCGTCACGACGCTGGCTTGCGTTCTCGGGGCCGTGCTCTACCGCTTCTTCATCGCGCTGGCGCTCAACAGCGACTTCATCGGCCTGAAGGCCCAGGACCTGAACCTGGTGACCGCCGTGCTGGTCGCGTTCGCGCTGCTCGTTCCCACCTACAAGCGCAAGCTGGCTGGCCTATGGCCCGGCGTGCGCGCCAATCCGACGCACGTCGTGAAGGAGGCCAAGTAATGTTGCGCGCCAAAGGTCTGGAAATCACTTTCAACCCCGGCACCCCGATCGAGAACCGGGTGCTGCGCGGGCTGGACCTGAACATCCCCACAGGACAGTTCGTCACCGTGATTGGCTCCAACGGAGCCGGCAAGTCGACCTTCCTGAACGCAGTGAGCGGCGACCTCGCGGTCGACCGCGGCAGCATCCAAATCGACGACAGCGACGTCACCCGCCGCTCGGCATGGCAGCGCTCGGACCTGGTCGCGCGCGTCTTCCAGGACCCAATGGCCGGCACCTGCGAAGCGCTCACGATCGAGGAGAACATGGCGCTGGCGTGGAAGCGCGGTGCGCGCCGCAGCTTCGGCTTCTCGCTGACGCGCAAGCTGCGCGAGCTGTTCCGCGAGAAGCTGAGCATCCTCAACCTCGGGCTCGAGAAC
>NZ_JBFUIU010001202.1:0-2086 GCF_056401695.1 Variovorax sp. P4_D9 | reverse complement strand
CGCAACTGTCGGGCCGAGGCGTTCAGGCCAACAAGGTCTGCGTGGCGGTGGCGAGGGAACTGGCGGGATTCGTCTGGTCCATTGCGCACCAGGCTGCGCCCAGCACCGCAACGCAATAACGGGATGCCAGTGACACGAGGTGATGCGGCACGATCACGATAGGAAGAACCCTCAAATCCACAGAACCCTTCGGGGCAACCTGCGTCACTAGAGTCTAGTCTAGGCCCGACAGTGGACCTTGAACGCCGAGGCCCGTCAGGGCTCTCCGCAGCATTGGCTTCGAGCTCTACGCGATCGGGAGCCCGAATCGGCGGCGGCACGTAGGAGTCGTGCAGCGCGTCGATCGAGCGCAGCAGCACCAGCACCAGCACCTGGCTTGCCGAGTGGCAGGTGCACCCCGTTGCCCACGATCAGCAGGTCGTCCTGCCCCGCCCGAGCCCGAAGGGGTTGGTCGGGGTAGCCAACTGCAGGGGGACGAAATGGGAACGCTTGTGTGCGTCGGCTTGCCGTTCGGCGCTTGATGCGGGATCTGATGGAAGAGCTGCGGTATAACCCGAACGTCCTCATTTGAAAGCAAACCATGCGCAACGCCCAGCCCGATGCACCTGGTTTCAAATGGGTCGCCCTGTGCGTGCCGCTGGTATTGACAGCCTGCGGCGGCGGTGACGGCACTGATGTCGCCGGCACGCCGACAGGGGGCACGGCCGCCGGCCCCAAATCTGCGGCCGGGGTGGGCACCGGAATCGCAGCCGGCGTCGAGAGAGCCGGCTCCGCTTCGACAGCTGCGGCAGGGGTCGCCTCCCAGCCGTCTGCCGCCGAGGCAGGGGCCCAGCCGAAGGGCGCGTCCGGGGTGGCGCGCAACAAGGTCACCACACCGGCCGAGATCGCCGCGCAAAGGGAACTGGAAAGAGATCGCCCGGCGCCTGTCGTTCGTGGAACATCGACCGGCAGCCTGCAGCCCAGTGGCGCCGCGTCGGCGGCAGCAGTCGCGGCCGCGCAGCCGCCCAACAGCGTCGGCCTGTGGTCGGCGCCCACCACCTGGCCGCTCAATGGCCTCCATGCGGTGTTGACGCCCGACGGCAAGGTGATGAACTATGGCAGCGATCGGGACGGCTTGCAGGATGCCCGGCTCTATTACGACGTTTGGACCCCGTCCACCAATTCGCACAGCCTGCTTACGCAGAGCACAGGCACCGACATCTTCTGCTCGGCGCAGCTGTTGCTGCCCGCGGGGCAGGTGCTGCTGGCCGGCGGCGACACCCGGGGCATCGACCCGACCCGCGTCAACTACGGGGTGCCGGACGTCAATTTCTTCGATCCGGCCACCGGCCTCATCTCGCGCGGCCCGCCGATGTCCTATGCGCGCTGGTACGGATCGGTGATCCCGCTGGCCGACCGGCGGGTGTTGGCCGCCGGCGGCATCGATGGCAACGGCGTCGGCTCCAGCGTTCCCGAGATCTACACGCCCGGGCAGGGATGGAAGAGCCTCCCGGGGATCGAGGGCTGGCCGACCGACTTCTTCTATCCGCGCGGCTTTCTCGCCCCGAACGGACGAGTGATCATCGTCGGGGACAACCGGATATTCAGCATCGACACCGAAGCGCCTAGCAAGACGCAGATCGGGACCCTTCCCAAGACGATCAACTGGATGATGCCCTGGGCGATGTTCGACCGCGGCAAGGTCTTTCTGGTCGCGGAGGACGGCAGCGCGATGGTGCTCGACATCAACGGCAGCACACCGGTCGTGACATCCGTGGCGGGCCCGGGGCCGAACCGCATCTGGAGTACGGGGACCGTGCTGGCGGATGGCAAGATGGTGGTCACGGGCGGCTCCGCGGTGTCGAACGAGCTCGTCGGCACCGCCTTCACGGCCATGATCTGGGATCCGAAGGCGAACCAGTGGACGGTCGGCGCCGCGGCACAGAATCCGCGCCTGTACCACTCGACCGCGCTTCTGCTTCCCGATGCCACGGTGCTGTCGGCCGGCGGCGGATCGCCCGGTCCCGTCATCAACCTGAACGCCGAGGTCTATTCCCCGCCTTACCTGTTCGACAGCACCGGACAGCCCGCTGCGCGCCCGATCATC
>NZ_JBFUIU010001201.1:0-2093 GCF_056401695.1 Variovorax sp. P4_D9 | reverse complement strand
CCGCCGCATCACTGAAGGAAACCGACATCGCCGATGCATCGTTCATCGATGAACTCGAACGAAGCGGGTTCATTGATCGGCTTTATGCAGCTGATAGAAAGTAACCGGCAATGGTTGATGGCTTTGTCGAATGTCCGTTTGTGGCCGTTTTGAGCCGTTGGCCCCAAGCGTAGCCGGCTCTTCTTGCTCGCCGCTGATATATGGATCGTTGCTGTGCAGCCCGCCGAGCGCGCATGAAAAAGCCCGCCGAAGCGGGCAAGACTCAGCGAGGTGCTCGAAGTCCGGGCCGACGATGCCCGCCAGCATGCGCACACCCTCGTCGAGCACGGTCAATGGCCTGGCCGAGCAATTCCGGCCAGCCATCCGCGGCGGCACGCGCGCGCAACGCGGTGGCAGCGCGGCAGGCGCCCAGGTAGATCAGTCCGACAAGCAGTTAAATTGCGATTTCCTTTGATTCGCGTCGATACTATCGCACGGCGGAATAAAAAAGTGCAATGTTTCGGCAGAGCAAGCGACACTTACGGCACAGAAAGGCTGTCTGGCGTCGATCCGCCTGGGTGCCGCCCGCCGGCCGCCTGCAACACCGGTCATCCGCTCGCCCGACGGGGCAAAAGTTCGTCGGATGCGGCGCAGGCGAGGGAAATCGACGGTCGCAATCTTGGAAAGTTCGTCGCCCGTTTGGGACGGTGCATCACCGCAAAGGTTCGCAAATGAGTTCAGTTTGCTTGAAGACATGCCGACAACCGTGTCGAGGACGGCCGGCTCGGCTGCCGGGACCATGGCGGGCGCGTAGGAGTCGCCACCGCCGCCGCACGCGGCGAGCAGGGCGCAGAGGAGGAGGGAGCGGATCACTCTTTGATCCTCCGAAACTCGACCACCCACACCCAGGGGTTTTCCAGGGCCAGGCGTCGGCCACAGTGAGCGCACCGTCGGCTCCATAGGTCGACGGCACGCGGCCGGTGCCGTCGTCGGGCTCCTGATCAGGCACCAACCGGATGGCCTCCCGCAATCACAGCCGGTCACTGGGCGCGCCGTAGGGGCAACGCAGGAGCTTCGTTCGTTCGTTCCAAGCGCCGCCCTCGCCGCGAGACACGAGCGCCCGGCGTCGCCGATCAGGGCCGGTCGCAGCCCGCTGAAGGCCTTGTTCAGTCCGCCCTCGAGCGGCTGGAACTTGGCAATGCGCCGCGCCTGCGTCTTCGGATCGACCTCACCCAGCACCGCGCGCACCATCGGCGCGGAGAAAGCGATGGGGCGCCCTTTCGCGTCGCAACTCATCTCGGCGTTCGCACTATCGCTGACGTGGGCGCTCTTCGTTCAGGTAGTCATATGGCGGCCTTTCCTGCTAGCGTGAAGTTCATGAAGACGTTGAAAAAACGCTTCAAATACATGGGGCACGATGTGGTGATCACGACCACTCGCTATGGAGAGGTGTGGACTTGGTCCACTCGCAAAGCCGACGTGTGGACCTTACGCGATTGATGGCCTGCAGGCGTTCGCAGCTGCAAGTCTTGGCCATTGGACTGAGGTCTTCGCTGTCAGAGAAGCGACCGCTGACGCGAAGAAACGCATCGATGAGATGCACTAGGCGCCCGCGTTGGCGGATGAAAGTGCCTTTACTACTGTGGCTCCAACTGCCGGAGGCGACATATGGCCGATACCAGCGTTGAACACCACGGACACCAGTCACGATCGACGTCTGGCCAATCGGCGAGCGCTGGAGTTGGTCGTACCAGATCGACGACCAGAAGCCTGTTGACATTGCCGAGTCTGGCGCTGATCAAGGCGAGGCACGAAGCCATCGCGGCGATCAAGGACCTGGAACCTGGGCCGTAGGCTCGCCAAAGGAATGGAGAGCGCGTTCATGCTGCGTGCTGCGATTGATGGAGGTGGAAATTGGCGCTCGAAGGCATGCACCACGTACTGCTGGGCTATCTGAGAGACAAGGGAGCCGTGCAGTTTGTGATCGACGCTTGGGAGAGCGCGTGGTATCAGGCGCAGAGATTTCCTGATGAGCCGCTGCCTTGCCCTGAATGCTTCCTTGATGGCAGCCTTCAGCGCCTGAAACTGCTCCCCAGCGTAAGCTCCCTGGTAGT
>NZ_JBFUIU010001200.1:0-2093 GCF_056401695.1 Variovorax sp. P4_D9 | reverse complement strand
CCTCGCTTACCCTACGCATCCGCTTCGAATGAAAATGGTCAGTGAGGTTGAGGCGGTGGCCGATCGTCTTGGTCTTCAGCTCCATGTCTATGACGTTGACACTGGAGGTTCGGAGCTCCTCGACAGCGCCTTCGACGCCATGGCCAGAGACAAGGAGGAGGCCGTGCTCGGACTTCAAGGCCCCCACTTTTTCCGGGAACGCGCGCGGATCGCGAATCTGGCGCTCAAGCATGGGATCCCGAGCATGTTCGAAGCCGCCGAATACGCGGACGCTGGCGCGCTCATGGCCTATTCGGCCAGTTCCGATGAGATTTATCGGCGCGCTGCCGGGTACGTAGACCGAATCCTAAAGGGTGCCCATCCGGCCGATCTTCCTGTCGAGCAACCGACCCGGTTTGAACTCGTCATCAACCTTAAGACCGCCAAAGAGCTCGGCCTCACGATCCCGCAGGCGATGCTTGTGCGCGCGAATCGGTTGATCCAATAGGCGAGTGCCAGAGGGCTACCGCACTGCGGTCTTCCGCGAACGTCGGGAATTGGCCGGGTCCGGGTGTACGCAAACGTCAGGCGCGCAACGGTGCTGCGTCAAACTAAACTGACATGGCGGGCGGCGTTTGCACGCACAACTCCAGGAGTCCCCATGAACGCAACTCGACGTCAAATGGTGATGGCGGCCGGCTCAGCCGTGCTCGCCGGATGCGCCACGCCGATCGGCGACGCAGCCGACTGGCAGCAGTTCAGCGCCGACGACGGCACGCGCGTCTCCTACCGCCGATGGCTGCCCGCTGGTACGCCCAAGACGGTATTGCAGGTGGTGCACGGGGCAGCCGAGCACAGCAGCCGCTACGACCGCTTCGCGAAGCTTGCCGTGGCCAGCGGCTACGCGGTCTACGCCACCGATCATCGCGGTCACGGCCGCACGCGGCTGCGCTCCGGCAAAACCGGCGACGCCGGCCCCGACGCCTGGAACCGCATGGTTGAAGACGAGATCGCGTTCAGTCAACGGCTGCGGACTGCCCACCCGGGCGCCAAGCTTGTACTTTTCGGCCACAGCCTCGGCTCGTTCATGGCGCAGGACTACATCGAGCGCCGCGCCGACCTGCTGGACGGGCTGATTCTCAGCGGCACGTCATACAGGCCACCGCCACCTGCGGCATTGATCGACGCGCTGAACGAGGCCGTGCAAAGAGATCCGCTGGGCGATTCCGCTATCTGGGCCGGCCTGTTCAGGGACTTCAACAAGCCATTCAACGGAACGACCGGCTTCGAGTGGCTAAGCCGCGATGCCGACGAGGTCAAGAAGTACACGACAGATCCGCTCTCGGGCTTCGCGTTACGAATGAGCTTGCGCGCGACATCTTTGTTGGCTTCGCACGCATGCGCGACCCGGACCTCGAGGCGCGCATCCCGAAGACCCTGCCGGTGCTCGTCATTCAGGGCGAGCTCGACCCGGTCGGCGAGAACCTGGTCGGCACTCGGCGGCTGGTGGAGCGCTACAACGCGCTCGGCTTGACTCGCATCGAGACGCACTACTACCCCGGCGCCCGTCACGAAGTGCTGAACGAAACCAACCGCGACGAGGTGCAGCGCGACGTTCTCGCCTGGCTTGCGAAGACGATGTAAGGGACTCAGGCGGTTGCAGGCCGTCCGAGGGCGACTCAACCGCCTTGAAGCTGTCGGTCGCGACCGTCGGGTCCTGGCCGTTCCGAGTCACTGGGCCTTATGCGTAGCGCACGTTCAGTCGCCTCGATGGAGGGCTAGTGTAGTGCGCCACTCAGATATGTACTTATCGTGTACGCCTTGCCAGTGCGGCCTTGGCTCGCGTGACCTTGGCCAGGATGTCGGTCGCGCTCTTGGTCCAGATAAACGGCTTGGGGTTGGCGTTGTGGTGGGCCACGTACAGATCGATGGCCAGTTCCAGTTCGGGCACGCTGGTGAAGCTGTCGCGCCGGATGCGGTTCTCCGAGATGTCGCGGAAGAAGCGCTCGACCATGTTSAGCCACGAGGCGCTGGTGGGCGTGAAGTGCATGACGAACCGCGGGTGCTTGGCGAGCCAGGCTTGAACCTCCGGGTGGGTGTGGGTGCCGTAGTTG
>NZ_JBFUIU010001199.1:0-2094 GCF_056401695.1 Variovorax sp. P4_D9 | reverse complement strand
GTAGCATAGCGTGCAGCTCAGGATGAAGCCGATGCTGGTGATCAGCGCCGCGTTCAGCAGGAGCCCGGCCGACACCCAGACGAAGCCGGCCCAGTACGGCTGGCTGGCGCCCGAGGGCTCTTCCATGTCGCGAAAGCCGCCGGTGCGCGATTCCCAGAGGATCCAGGCCCCGCAGACGGTGAGCGCGACCGACACCAGCCAGGGCAGGAAGTTGGGCCCGACGCCGCCGTAGCCGGCCTCGGAGGAGATGTCGATGGCGCCGAAGGCCAGTGCCAGCCCGGTGACGAGCACGCCGAGGCCGACCAGGGTCTGGGGCCAGATTGGGGGTGGCAGGAATGAAAGTGAGTCGTTGTTGGACATTGTTCTTGACCTCGGCGAGGGAGGAAGGATTTCGCTTCCGGCACATCAGGCCGGCGCCGGGCCGCCCCAAGGCGGCCGCGGCCCCCTCGGGGGGCAGCGAGTACACGAAGTGACGGAGCGTGGGGGCCAGCCAATCACACCATGCCGGACTTGACCATGGTCGCGCGCAGGCTCGCAAACTCGTCATCGACGAACTTGGCGAAGGCCTCGCCGGACAGCACCGCGGGCGTCCAGTCGTTCTTCTTCAGGGCTTCGCCCCACGAGGGCGTCTTGAGCGCCGCCAGCACTATGTCGGTCAGCGCCTTGCGCTGCTCGGGCGTGATGCCGGGCGCACCGTAGACGCCGCGCCAGTTGCCGATCTCGACATCGATGCCCTGCTCCTTGAGCGTCGGCACGTTGACGCCCGGCAGCCGCTGCGCCGAGGTGACCGCGATGGCCTTCATCTTGCCGGCGTTGATGTACTCGGCGAATTCGCTGAAGCCGCTGCCGCMCACCGTGACGTTGCCGCCCAGGATCGCCGCCGTGGCCTCGCCGCCGCCCCGGAAGGCGACGTAGTTGATCTTCGACGGGTCGACGCCGACCTTCTGCGCGATCATGGCCGCCGCGATGTGCTCGGTGGAGCCGCGCGAGCCGCCGCCCCACTTGACGCTGCCCGGGTCCTTCTTGAGTTGCTCGACCACGTCCTTCATGGACTTCAGCGGCGAACTGGCCGGCAGCACGAAGACGTTGTATTCGCTCGTGATGCGCGCGATCGGCGTGGCCTGCGACAGGCTCACCGGCGGCTTGCCGGTGATGATGCCACCGAGCATCACGGCGCCCATGATCATCATGGCGTTCGGGTCGCCCTTGGAACCGTTGACGAACTGCGCCAGGCCCAGCGCGCCGGCCGCGCCGCCCTTGTTGTCGAAGGTCACGGTGTCGGCCAGCTTGGCATCGGTCAGCGCCTTGCCCAGCGCCCGCCCGGTGGTGTCCCAGCCGCCGCCCGGGTTGGCGGGGATCATCATCTTGACATTGGGGGCGGCCCAGGCCGACAACGGCAGGGATCCGGTGGCGGCCAGGGCGGCCAGTGACTTCAAAAAGGTATCGCGACGCATGCATGTCTCCTTTGGATTTGGCAAGCTGAGTGGAAGCTGACGCCGCTATGATGCGCCGCGCCGCTGTCAGTTGGCTGTCCACTGCCTTGGGGTAAACACCGAAAATCACGTCATGAAGCTGCTGCTAGTCGAAGACGACCCGTCGATGCAGACGACTCTGCAGCGAACGCTGGGGCGCCGCCAGATCGACGTCCGCATCTGCGGCGACGGCGCCCAGGCGCTGGCGCAGTGGCAGGCGCTGGAGCCCGACGTGGTAGCCCTCGACCTCAGCCTCCCCGGGCTCGACGGCCTGCAGGTGCTGGCCCAGGCCCGCGCGGCCGGGCTGCGCACGCCGGTACTGCTGCTGACCGCCCGCGGCACCGTCGGCGATCGCATCGTCGGCCTCAACGCAGGCGCGGACGACTACCTGCCCAAGCCGTTCGACCTGGACGAACTCGAGGCCCGCATCCGGGCACTCAAGCGGCGCCACCAGGGCGCCGGCGCCGATGTCCCGGCGCGCCTGCCGGAGGTCGGCGGCCTGCGCTACGACCCCGACAGCGGCGCGATCTACCACCGCGCCGAGGTGCTCGAACTGACGCCGCGCGAACTGGCCCTGCTGAAGGCGCTGATGGTCAAGCCCGGCCACGCGGTCAGCAAGGAG
>NZ_JBFUIU010001198.1:0-2096 GCF_056401695.1 Variovorax sp. P4_D9 | reverse complement strand
ATTCATACCCGCAGTCGGGCACCGAGCCGGGCGCCGAGTTGATCGATGATCTTGCGCACCGCCGCTTCGACCTGCTCGTCTGTCAATGCGCTGTCGCTGCCGAAGCTGAGGCGAACGGCCATGCTCTTCTCGCCCGCCGCCAAGCCACCTGCAGCCACGGCGCCGTCGCGACCGACCGTCGGACGATAGATGTCGAACAGCGCCAGATCGCGCAGCAGGCTGGCGTCGGACGCGGCGCGGATGGCGCCCATCAGCGCGTCGTGCGTGACCGACTCGGCCACCACCAGCGCGAGGTCGCGCTCGACCGGCTGCAGCTTGGGCACCGGCTTGGCGACCGGCACCGGATGCGCCGTGACCGCTTCGAGCTCGAGCTCGAACAGGATCGGCGCCTGCGCGAATTCCCACTTCTGGCGCCAGCGCGGATGCAGCTCGCCGACCACGCCGATGGCGCGGCCGTCGAGCAGCACGCGCGCTGCACGCCCCGGGTGCAGTGCCGGATGTTCGACCGACTCGAAGGTCGGCAGGCGCGGGGCCAGCAGGGCCTCGACGTCGCCCTTGATGTCGAAGAAATCGACCCGTTCGGCCTTGCCTTCCCAGCGCCCCTCTTCGGCATCGCCCCAGGCCAGGCCGGCCACCCGCATCGGCTGGTGGATACCTTTTACGGTGCTGTCGGTGGTGACGACCGCGGCATCGCGCAGAAACACGCGGCCGAGCTCGAAGACACGCACCTGCGTCGCCTTGCGGTCGAGGTTGAACTTGAGCACATGCAGCAGCGAGCCGAACAGCGACGAGCGCATCACGCTCATTTGGCTGGCGATCGGATTCAGCAGCTGGATCGGATCGGCATTGCCGGCGAGCTCCTGCTCCCAGTGGGCCTCGACGAAGCTGAAGTTGATGGTCTCCTGGTAGCCCAGGTCCGCCAGCCGATGTCGCACGGCGAAGCGGCTGCGCTCCGCCTCGGGCTGCAGCCGCGCGGTGATCGGCGCCAGCGGCGGCGTGGTAGGCAGGTTCTGGTAGCCGATCAGGCGCGCCACTTCCTCGATCAGGTCCTCCTCGATCARCAGGTCGAAACGATGCGGCGGCGGCGTCACCACCAGCGTGCCCTCGCCCTCCTCCACCGGCAGCGACAGGCGGCGCAGCGCGTCGGCGCACTCGGCCTGCGTGAGCGGCATGCCGATCACGCGCGCCGTACGGGCCACGCGCAGGGTCACGGGCTTGGCTTCGGGCAGCCGCAGCGTCTGGTCGTCCATCGCGCCGGCCTGGCCGCCGCAGATCTCGGTCACCAGCTGCGTGATGCGCTCGATGATCTCGACCGTGCGGCTCGGGTCCACGCCGCGCTCGAAGCGGTGCCCCGCATCGGTCGAGAAATTGAAGCGGCGCGAGCGGCCCTGGATGCTCTCGGGCCACCAGAAGGCGGCCTCGACGTAGATGTTGCGGGTGTGATCGGAGACCGCCGTGGCGTCGCCGCCCATGATGCCCGCCAGCGACTCGACCTCGCGCTCGTCGGCGATCACCCCGACCTTCTCGTCGACCGTGACCGTGTTGCCGTTGAGCAGCTTCAACTGCTCGCCCGGCCGGCCCCAGCGCACCGTGAGGCCGCCGTGGATCTTGTCGAGATCGAAGATGTGGGTCGGCTGGCCATATTCGAACATCACGTAGTTCGAGATGTCGACCAGCGGCGTCACGCTGCGCTGGCCGCAACGGGCCAGCCGGTCGACCATCCAGGCAGGCGTCGCGACCTTGGTGTCGACGCCACGCACGATGCGGCCCGAGAAGCGGCCGCACAGTTCGGGCGCTTCTACCTTCACAGCTAGCTTGTCGGTGAAGGCCGCCTTCACCGGCGCGATCGCCGGCTTCTTGAGCGGCGCACCGGTCAGCGCCGCGAGCTCGCGCGCGATGCCGTAGACGCTCAATCCATGCGCCAGGTTCGGCGTCAGCTTGAGGGTCAGCAGCGAATCGTCGAGCTTCAGAACCTCGCGGATGTCGGCACCGACCGGTGCATCGGCCGCGATTTCAAGCAGGCCACCGTGGTCCTCGCTGAGCTTGAGTTCGCGCGCCGAACACAGCATGCCCTGGCTCTCGACGCCGCGCAGCTG
>NZ_JBFUIU010001197.1:0-2096 GCF_056401695.1 Variovorax sp. P4_D9 | reverse complement strand
AGCGCCTTCCGTGTCGGGAAGGCCGGGTTGCGAACTCGGGGCAAGTTCCCCGAGACATGACTGAGGATCGCGAAAACGCCGGGGACAGGCCGTCAGCCGTGGCGTACGCGGCGTGTAGGGCATGGCGGGCGTGGCGCGATCGGAAAGCCCCCCAGCGCTAGCCCTCCGCGCAGGCACGGACCGCGTTGCGCGATGATCGGCGGATGACATTTCGATCAGTTGGCGTCCGCGGGGCTGCGGCGCTCGTGCTGTTCCTCGCCTGCCATGCGGCGGGCATCGCCGCCACCTCGAATCCAGGCGCTCCGGACCCGGGCCCAAGCTGGGGCGCCATCGCTTCCCGGCGCGGTTGGTACGGCTACGCGTTCAACCACAAGACCCGCGAAGCGGCCGAGCGGGCGGCGCGCGCGCAATGCGATCGTGCGGCCGGTCGCGCGGGGCCTTGCGAGGTGCGGATCCAGTTCGACCGGTCCTGCGCGGCGTTGGCGACCGGCAACTTCGGTGAATGGGGCRCAGCCAGCGCCGCGACGACCAGCGCCGCGGGCCAGGCGGCCATCGCCCAATGCGAAGGCCACTTGCCGACCGAGCCGTGCAAGGTGGTCGTCACGGCCTGCTCCTTGCGCTGAGCCGGCGCGGCGGCTGGGTCGCCGCCCGTGACACGTCTCGCGCAACCTGGGAAATCCCGAGTGTGGCGGACGCGCTTCGGCCTGCACGCGGCAGCAAGATCAGGAGTACAAATGCGCTGTGGGCAGAGAACATTGCGGTGCTCCCTTCCGGGGGCGGACCAGTGACAGGAGGGCAGTCATGGGCAGACATCTTGCGGTCGGGGATTCATCCGGACCGATCGCCATCGCGAGCGCCAGCTACTACAACCCGACCGGCGTGCTGCTGGCGCCCGGCGAGACCTACGAGATCGCCGCGGACGACAGCCGATGGGTCGACTGGCACCTGGCGTCCACCGCCGACGGCAGGATCGAGCCCAGCCTCATCCAGTCGATGGCCCAATGGGCGCTGCGCTGCAAGGAGGGTCGCTGGTTCCAGTTGATCGGTGCCATTGGGCGCTCCGACTCCAACCTGTTTCCGATCGGCATGCACGCGGCCTGGACCTACAAGGGCCAGAGCGGCGATGCCGAGCCCGAACTGTGCCTGTTCGCCAACGACGCCTGGTTCGCCTACCTCAACAACCACGGCTCGGTGAAGGTGACGATCAAGCGCGTCGCATAGCTGGCGCAATGGCAGGTGGCGGCGGCGGTCAGCCGACCGCCTTGATCAGCCCTTCGCGCCCGGCCTTGGCCAGCATCGAGGCCACCGCGCACGAGGCCAGCCGGGCCGCTTCCGAGTCGGCCCGGCTGGTCAGGATAACCGGCACGCGGGTGCCGAGCACGATGCCGGCGGCGTAGGCGCCGGCCAGGAAGGTCAGGCTCTTGGCCAGCATGTTGCCGGCATCGAGATCGGGCACGATCAGCACGTTGGCGCGGCCCGCCACGGCCGAGACGATGCCCTTGATCCGCGCCGCCTCGGCGTCGATCGCATTGTCCATGGCCAGCGGGGCGTCGAGATGCGCGCCGGTGATCTGCCCGCGGTCGGCCATCTTGCACAGCGCGGCGGCATCGAGGGTCGACGGCACCTTGGGATTCACGGTCTCCATCGCGGACAGCAGCGCCACGCGGACCCCCGGCATCTGTAGCATCCGGCGCGAGGTGCGCAGGCCGCCTTCGCGGCGAATCACGGCGGCCATCAGTTCGTCGGTGTGCAGGCTGCCCTTCATGAGTGCATCGACCTCGCCCCGCAGCTCCAGTGCGACCGCCATGTCGGCCGCCGCGTGGCTGTGCGGCACTCGACGATGCGCAGGCCCTCGAGGCTGGCGCCGAGCGAGCGCGCGGCGGCCTCGATCCGGGCGCGCGGCCCTACCAGGACCGGCGAGATGAGACCGAGCCGCGCCGATTCGAGCGCCGCCCGCAGCGAGACTTCGTCGGCCGGATGCACGACCGCGACGCGCAGCGGCGGCAGGGCGCGCGCCGCGGCGATCAGGCGGTCGTAGTGGGGATGGGCGGGGGCGGACGAAGACTCCATGAAGGTTCCAGCGTAAAGGCTCAGGC
>NZ_JBFUIU010001196.1:0-2099 GCF_056401695.1 Variovorax sp. P4_D9 | reverse complement strand
GGGCGACCGCATCGCGGTGGTGGGCGGCGGCGTGGTCGGGCTGCTGGTCGCCTGGCTGGCGGCCCGACTGCCGGGCTGCGAGGTCGAGCTGGTCGACCTGCGGGCATCGCGGCGCGCGATGGCCGAGCGGCTCGGCGTGGGGTTCGCCCAGCCCGCTGGCGCACGCACCGATGCCGACCTGGTGCTGCATGCCAGCGGCCAGCCCGAGGGCCTGGCCACGGCCTTGCGGCTGGCCGCTTTCGAGGCCACGGTGATCGAACTCAGCTGGTACGGACGGCGGGTGGTTCCGCTGCCGCTCGGCGAGGCCTTCCATTCGCGGCGGCTGGTGCTCAAGAGCTCGCAGGTGGGGCAGGTGGCGGCGGCGCAGCGCAGCCGCTGGTCGCACCGGCGGCGCCTCGCGCTGGCCTTGTCGCTGCTGCGCGATCCCGTGCTCGATCTGCTGGTCACCGACAGCGCGCCCTTCGAGCAGCTGCCCGAGGTGCTGGCGCGTCTCGCCGCCGGCGCGCCGGACACCCTGTGCCAGCGAATCGACTATCCCTGAAACCGAAACCGACAGGACTTCAGCATGTACAGCGTCAACGTCCGCGACCATTTCATGATCGCCCACAGCTTTCGCGGCGAGGCCTTCGGGCCGGCCCAGCGCCTGCATGGCGCCACCTACGTGGTCGATCTCGAATGTCGCCGCGCCGAGCTCGATGCCGACGGCATGGTGGTCGACATCGCGCGGGCCACCGAGGTGCTGCGCAGCGTTCTGGCCGAGCTCAACCTGCGCAATCTCGACGACGATCCGGCCTTCGAAGGGCGCAACACGACCACCGAATTCATGGCCCGCGTGATCTTCGACCGCATCGCCGCGCGCATCGCGGCCGGCGATCTCGGGCCGCATGCGCGCGGTCTGTCGGGCCTGCGCGTGCGGCTCAACGAATCGCATGTGGCCTGGGCCGCCTATGAGGCCGCGCTGCCGGCGGGCGCCGATTGAACGCGGGCTGCAACTTCCTGGTGCCGGGCGAGCTCGGCACCCGCACCGGCGGCTACACCTACGACCGGCGAATCATCGACGGGCTGCGCGCCGCCGGCTGGCAGGTCGACCTGCAGTCGCTGGGGCCCGGCTATCCCGATCCCGATGCGTCAGCCCTGGCCATGGCTCGCCGCGTGGTCGAGGCGCTGCCCGATGACGCGCTGGTGGTGGTCGACGGCCTGGCTTTCGGCGTCTTGGCCGAGCTGGCGGCGGCCCACGCCCGGCGGCTGCGATGGGTCGCGCTGGTCCATCACCCGCTGTCGCTGGAGACCGGGCTCGGGCCCGAGCGGCAGCGCGCGCTGTTCGACAGCGAGCGGCACGCGCTGGCTTCGGCGCGCGGCGTGATCGTCACCAGCCGCGCCACGGGTCGGGCGCTGGCCGCCTTCGATGTCGATGCCGGGCGGATCGCCGTCGTCGAACCCGGCACCGATCCCGCTGCGCTGGCGCAGGGTTCGGGCACGGCCGCGCCGACGCTGCTGTGCGTCGCCACGGTGACGCCGCGCAAGGGGCACGCGCTGCTGGTCGAGGCATTGGCCGGCCTGAAGGATCGGCCGTGGATCCTGCTTTGCGTCGGCAGCCTCACGATGGATGCGGCCTGCGCCGCGGCGGTGGCGGCGGAGATCGACGCCCACGGCCTGCAGGGGCGCGTGCGGCTTCTGGACGAGCGCGACGAGGCCGGGCTGCGCGCACTCTATGCGGTGGCCGACGTCTTCGTGCTGCCGTCCTTCCACGAGGGCTACGGCATGGCGCTGGCCGAAGCGCTGGCGCATGGCCTGCCGGTGATCAGCACGCTGGCGGGCGCGATTCCGGACACGGTGCCCGCAGCGGCGGGCCTGCTGGTGCCGCCAGGCGACGTCGGCGCGCTGCAGCGCGCCTTGCAGCAAGTGCTGGACGATGCCGGCCTGCGGTCAAGGCTGTCCGAAGGCGCGCGCGAAGCTCGGCGCGGCCTGCCGACCTGGGACGACAGTGCGGCGCGCTTCGCCGCCGCGCTCGAGAACGCCGCCCGGGCGCCGCGCGCATGACCGGCTTCAGCGCCGACTGGCTCGCGCTGCGCGAGCCTTTCGATCTGGCGGCACGCGGC
>NZ_JBFUIU010001195.1:0-2100 GCF_056401695.1 Variovorax sp. P4_D9 | reverse complement strand
CCACCCGATTGCGCCGCGGCGGCAAGTGGCTCAAGACCACGCTGGTGCAGGCCGCCTGGGCGGCCGTGAAGGTCAAGGACGGCTACCTGCAGGCGCAGTTCCACCGGCTGYGCGCTCGCCGCGGTGCCAAGAAGGCCATCATCGGCGTGGCCGCCTCCATGCTCACTGCCGCCTGGCACAGGCTGCGCGACGGCACCGAATGGCACGACCTCGGCGCCGCCCACTTCGACCGCGCCGACGCCCACAAAACTGCCAACCGCCTGATCCGACCGCTCCAACAGATCGACTACGCGGCGCAGGTCACACCTGTTTGAAGAGGGACGTTTCATCTCAGCAATCGGGATAGGGGCCGATCAACGGAGACCGGACCCCTCCCACACCACTCGGCATGCGGGTCCGCACCGGGCGGTTCGAGAAGTTGAGGTCAGCATAGGCGGGGACCAAGACGGTCGGTTGCGGCACCGCCTGCGTGCCATCCAGTTGAGGTTCTGGGGTCGGGGTCCAACCATCTACCGTGAACTGCGCGCCTTGGGCGCCAGCCCCGACGATGTAAGCGACGGTGAGCACGCCTTCGCCGCACAGTCGCCCCATTTACGCCGCCTCGCTTTGGCCACAAGGGCTTCGCGGCATCTTGCCCGCTCGCCCTGCTCGGCAGCGCCTCGTATGAGTTCGTGTTCCTCGACTCGCGGTTTCGCTCCCCGCTTCCTCCCCACGCTCGGTCGCCCTCGCGCAGTTGCGGTTTGCTTCGCTCGCTGTGGCCAGCTTGCGGGAGGACTTGCACCTCCAAGATCGCGCCCATGCTGGGCGCACAAGAAAAAAGCCACTCGACTTTCGTCGAGTGGCTCTTAAAACTTCCCATTGATGCTGGCTTACGCCAGCGTCAGATCAGAAAGCGTGACGGATACCGAAGTCGTAACCCGTCGAGTTCTTCGGGGTCAGGATGCCGCCATTGATGGTGCCGCCGGTGAAGTTCACGTTACCGCCGATGTTCAGGTCAGCACCGTCCTTGTTGTTGATGCGCGCCACCGTTGCGTACAGGGCCGTACGCTTCGACAGGTTGTGCACGTAGCCGAGGGCGATCTTGTAAGCGCTCGGGTCATCGCGCACGCCGAAGACCTGTTGCACAACACCCAGGGTGTTGCTGTAGTCGACGGCCGAGTAGGCAACGCGGATCAGGCCAGGACCAACCGGCACGGTTGCGCCAAGCAGCCAGCCCTTGGCCTTGGGATCAGCCACGCTGAAGATGCCAGGAAGGGTGAGGGTGGATACGTCGTTCTTGAGCTTGGCATCCGAATACTCGCCGAACAGCTTCACGATGCCGAAGTCCCACGAAGCACCCACGTTCCAAGTGTCGAGGTTCTGGGTGATGCCGCGGTAGTAGTTGCTGGCCACGGTGGATTCACCGTACGCCACAGCGACGTCGAGCGGGCCGTTGGCGTAGCCGACGCGACCACCGGCGTAGCGGCCGGCACGTGCGTTGTTGCCAATGGCTGCGAGTGCCGGGTTCACGAGGATCGCGGCAGCGCCAGGAGGCGTCACGGTACCCGGATCGTACGAGACCGATTCGTTCATGGCGTACATGACCTGGCCATAGAAGCCACCCAGGTTCGGCGGCAGGAAGTAGCCGACCGAGTTGCTGGCGCGAACGTACTGGTTGTTCGCGGTGAAACCGTTAGTGACGGCGCCGCTGGAGCTGAAGCCGTTAGCCGTCGAGATCAGGTTGGTACCCACGCCGTTGGTGCCGAACGGGTCGAACACGGTGTCGTTCCAGAACGTCGGGGTGTAGTCGCGACCGAGGCGGACTTCACCGAAGGCGCCCGACAGGCTCACCGTCGAGCGACGGTTGAAGTTCAGACCACCGCCGCTGACGAAGGGGGCGTTGGAACCACCGGCACCAGTGTCGTTGTTGATGCCGGCTTCGAGCCAGAAGCTGGCTGCCAGGCCACCACCGAGGTCTTCCGTGCCACGGAAGCCCAGACGGCTGGAGTTGTAGCCCGAKGTGCTCTGGGCCCATTGGCTCTGCGTGACGGCTACACCGAACGCGTTGTCCGACTTAGATTCGTAGTAGCTGACGCCAGCGTCAAGGACACCGAACAGCGT
>NZ_JBFUIU010001194.1:0-2100 GCF_056401695.1 Variovorax sp. P4_D9 | reverse complement strand
CCTCATGATCATGCTGGCGACCCAGCCAATCAGTCCACCCACGACCAGCCAGATGATGAGATTCACGGCGCTCTCCTTGGTTTAGGTGGAGGAAGCGTCGCGCAGAGGGCTTTACCTCCCTATAGGACAACGCCTCCTAACTTGGGAGGGAAAAAGGGCGGATCCGCCGTGGTGACCGCATGGCCAAGCGAGCGGACACCTACAGCGGTTCGGCCCGACGGCTGATGAATACGCGGGGCTGCCGGGTCGATACTGGTTGGGCTCACAACGTACCGAGCATCCGTTGAAAGCCCACTCACATCGGGAGACCATCATGGAAAGCAATTCGTTGAACCCACCCAACGATAACGCCGAGACTCAAGGGAACGCCGGTGGATCATCCGGTCCCGCGGACGGTGAGACCCGGGAGCCCGGCCGGCTCAGCCAGGGTAGCCAAACTGGCGATGACGGCGCGTCGATGCGCGGGGCCAGGGAGGACGCCGACAGCTTCGGCCGCAGAGCGGCGGATGCGACTCAGGGATACCTGCAGGATGCGAAGGCCAAGGCGAGTGCGAGGGTTCAAGCGGGCAAGGACTATGCGCAAGACGCGGTCAACGGGGCCGGCAAGAAGATCGACAGCATGAAAGGTCAGGCGGCCGACCTAAAGCAGCGGGGAATGCAATTCGCCGCCGACGAGCCGATGAAGGCGGTTGCGTACGCCGCGGCCGGTAGCGCAGTGCTCACGGCGGTGTTGATGACGTTGATGCGCGGTCGCCGCTAGTCGATTGGAAGGGTCAACGCTACGGCTCGGCGCTCCGGCCAAACTGACGCGCTTTGCGTCTCGGGCGCGGCCACTGCCTAGTTGGACGGGGCTATCTCAAACCAAACCGGGGCGTGATCGCTCGGCTTATCGCGCTCGCGATGCTCCCGATCCACGCCCCTCGCCTGGAGCCGGCTTTTTGGGGACTGAGCAGTAGGACGTCCATTCAGAAGCCGGCGTTCGACGCTGCCCAGATGGCGCGAGAGCGCCGGGCTGCGAGAGTTCGTCGTGAGCTTCGATCGCCTCTTGCCGCTGCATCGGCCTTACCCCCGCGGCCTGATCCCGACCTCAGGATCCGCGTCGTAGGGCCATCCCAGCTCGTAGCTGCCCAGCGGCGCCGGCGCTGAATCGTTCGCCGCACGACGGTCGCCCGCCCTGCGCAAGATCGGCAGATAGCTCTCCCACTGGACTGCCGTGAGCGCCAGCTCGTCGAGCTTGTCGCGGGTCGCGCTGGCCGGCACCAACAGCTTGAACCGCTCAAGTGTCTGGGTTTCCATCGCCTCCGAGTTGGACATCTTCAGGAACGCTCCGTCGGCCTCCTCCGGAGTCGCGAACCAGCAGGCCGACATTCCCGAAGGCGAACGCGGGTCCACCGCAATGCAGTGCACGACCTTGCTCGCGGACGTGACCGTGGATGCGGGAGATGTGCCCCTGCCGGCGAAGAGCGCTCGACTCAGAGAAGTTGAAAATCTTGACATGGAGCGGAAGAGTCAGGCGGCGTCGGCGTGCTGCACGAAGCCGCGCTGGCCCAGCTTGCGGTTGGGCGTGAAGCCGTTCTTCGCAAGCGTCTCGTCGGCGCTGGAATAGAACTCGCCGATGCGGTAGATGCGGCGCGCTTCCTGGCAGTTGGCGACCGGGCGGCTGAACTCACGCGAGATGCGCACGAGCTGCTCGATCTGCTCGACCGAACTCATCTTGCCCGAGCGGTCCTGCCTCCAGATGTTGTCCTCATTGCCGCAGCGCACGTGCAGGCCTAGGGAAATGGCCATCATGTTCAGGGGCAGCACGTTGAGCATGGACGATTCCAGCGTGAGYACCGCGCCGTCTGGCACCGCGCGGACGAAGTTCGCGAGGTTGTAGAGGTTTGGCGCATCGAATCCGCCGCCGAGTGCGACCCAGGTCAGGATGAGCGGCACGTTTGCCGTACCGCGGCGCATCATGCGCTCCAGCGTCTCGATCTGCGTGTTGTTGGCGAGCTGGAAGTGCGACTGGATGCCGTTGGCCGACAGGCGCCGGATGTGCTCCTCCAGCCACTCCGGGCCAGCGGGGATGGTCATTTCCTGGTACGCCCTGTTGAGGGC
>NZ_JBFUIU010001193.1:0-2104 GCF_056401695.1 Variovorax sp. P4_D9 | reverse complement strand
CGCATCGACGGGGTGGACGCACGAAGCGTATCTCTCAACGACCCCCACGATCCTTCCAACGACGACAAATCGGTTCTCGTCGGTACTTCGTTTCTGGTCTATCCGGCAAGCGACTCCATGGCCGAATGGTGCAGGGTGGCCGACGGCCTTCGTGCTGCACTCCCGCACGCCATCTTGACCACGGTCAAGTTGAGGATTGACGAGGCGGCGCCGTCGGAGGAATCGGTCGCCAACCATGTCGACCTGATACTCCATTCCTATTCAGAAGCCGAGGCATTTGCGCTGCAGGGCAGGCCAACGGCCTAAAGGTGCGCGACGCTCCTGCATCATCTTCCGCGCGCCCCAAAATCAGCGGAAGCAATCCGCTTGATCATTTGGGAAACATGAACTGCGCCTGCACACGGATCTGCCAATTGGCGCCGTTGTCCGGCTTCACGACGTTGTAGTACGCGGAGAACCGCGTGTTCACCGGCAGCTTCCCCAGATGGAAGATCTTGCCGACGCCGCCGCCGAGCGGCACGGTCCATCGCTGGCTGCTGTCGGCCTTCCAGTCGGCCGTGAWGATCGGGGCKGTGGTGAGATAGAAGCCYCCYGGRAAGTTRTAGTTGATGWAGGGCTGGAGCAGGAAKKTGTTGTACGAGCCACCCCTGCTTGCTGCTGCTCACCGACCAGATGTTGTTGAACAGTGCGCCGTASACCCACGGGCTGCCGTGRTCGAGGTGCAGCGCCACGGCGGACGGCCCCAGGCCCCAGTTCTTGTTGCCCAGTTCTGAACTGCTGTTGGTGGGAATCTGGATCACCGGGCCCGCGCCCCAGATCCATTTGCCGGGGTTGGCGGGCGAGAGGAAGGCGGTGAGTACCGTGTCTCCGGCGCCGCTGGTGCTGTCGATGCCCGGGCCCAGCGATGGCATCGAGATGACTGGCACGATCGTGCGCGTGATGATGTTCCAGTCCTTGTTCACGGAGATCGGGATCACGGGCTGGATATTCAGGATGTTCTGCGTTCCCTTCTCCGGCCCGTAGTTGAGATTGGCGTTGTTCTGGAAGCAGCCGCCGTTCACAGATACCCGCTTGTGGCCGGGACCGTGAGGTCGTAGCGAAGCCGGGAAACTGACGTCCGGCATGAGAACCTGGAGCCAAGCACGACTCCTTCCAGAGCGGCTCACCCTTGCTCCAGCTGCCGCCGTGGCTCACGGCAAGTGCATTGGTCTCCGAAAGGCAGAAAGGCGCATCTTTGATGACCCTCAACTTCATGGGAGTCCTTCATGGAATCCAATGTCAAAGCTGCGTGCCGGGAGCCATGGAACAAGGGCAAGATCGTCGGCCAGAAGGCCCCGTTCAAGGTCAAGGACATCTGGGCACTTCGAGCGCGGCTCCAGATGATCGAGTTGGCGACTTCGGGCGCTCGGCGCCGGGAGGGCTGAGTCATCGACGACCGGTTCCAAGGTAGTGCAGACATAGCTCGTCGCCGGGGCATTTGGGCAAAGGTGGCGTGGCGGACTTGACGAGCGCTGTTGCTTGCACGTCTACTTCTCCGCCACGAGCTACACAGATCCGAGGGGATCTTGAATAGCCCAGTGCTTCACGCTTGGCGCCTTTCGATCCAGCGCGTTTGGTCTCAGACACAGTTCCCTGGACGGTGCCCTTGACCCGGCGTCTTCACGGCGGCATCGGTTCCCTGGAGCAAACGCGAAAGCAACATAGCCACGGAAACACTGAAGGCGGCGATTCCTATCGGGCTTTCAGCAACGAGGCTTGCAACTTCCTGCAGGGCTTCCGGGCTGACCTGCTCAACGAACCGCGCGAGCTCGAAGATCTGATCGCTGGTATAGCGGCCAACATCGTCGAGAGCGACTCGCACCCCTTCACTACTTCCCCGATGCAGATAGCTAGCAAAGGCACCTGCGGCAGTGGCCACTAAGCCCAGGGGGCCGAGGGGCCGCAGCAGACCCGCGAGCATTCTCGCGCGAAGAGGTGCGTTTGCCGCAGCATACAAGCGGGAGATCAGGCGGGCCACCCTTGAACGAGCTCGAACAATTCGCCCACCACGATGCGTTGGGCCATGGTGCCAGACTGCAACGTCGATGGCATCGTCGAACTCATC
>NZ_JBFUIU010001192.1:0-2107 GCF_056401695.1 Variovorax sp. P4_D9 | reverse complement strand
TTGCGTGTCTAAAGTTCGATCCATCAGCGGCCCCAAATCAGTCTGGCGATGGGGTGACATATCGCATCGAATCGTCATCTGCGAAGCCCTATGCGACCGTTTCTCTTAGTTTTTCCGGAGGCTTGACCGCTTCAACGTCAAAGGCCGGCACAGCTGCGCCTGACATTACTGAACTCTATCGGAACTATCCAAATGGCAACCTGAACCTAATTTTTTTGACAATACATCATCAGCAGTTCAACCCCGACAGCACGTACAAGGGAAATTTTCAATTCGCGTGGCGATCGTCTGACAGCCTGGGCCCCAATTCATTGCTTTTTGTGGACCCCAGCGGAGGGCTCTCATACTCTCAGCCACTCAATGTGAATGCCGAACAATCTGGCGATTTCAATGTCATCGAGCTGGATAAGAGCTCCGCGAGCACGCTTCAGCTCGTTGGGACGTTCCTTGCGACCAGCATAAAGGCAGTGAAGAACTGCTAGTCCGCCGTCCGGCAGATTCAGTCGGTCCTCAACTTGATGAGGTGGCCGAGGCCCAAACGGGACGTCCGCACCCGACTTGCGCTGGGCATTGAACTTAGCGCGGCAGTTGGCGACCCCTTGTAGGGTTCGCCTGATTCCCGAGCACCGGGAACACTCTCGGCCATGGCATCGATCTCCACGGGCATGAAGCCCACCCCCGCAAAGAAGAGCACCAAGCCCGCAGTCTCACCCAAGGCCGCGGGCTTTTCCGCGCGCACGGTCGACTGGGAAGCGATCGAGCTGGACTACCGAGCAGGCGTCAAGACCCTGCGGCAGATGGCCGAAGAACACGCCATCTCTCACACCCTCATCAACAAGCGCGCCAAGCGAGAMGASTGGGTYCGCGACCTCCAATCCAAGATYCAGGCACGYGCCGAATCRCTGGTTTCCAAGTCKCTGGTTTCCAACRAGGTAACCACGGAAACCMRGSTTGCSGAAAAGCAGATCATCGAGGCCGGCGCCCAGGCRCTCGTTACTGTTCGCCTCTCCCACCGCAAGGACATYCACCGCAGCCGCACGATCCTGATGCGCCTSATGGAYGAGATGGAGCTGCARGTYGGCCCCGAGAACGCCGCCCTGCTGGAAGAGCTGGGCGAACTGCTGCGCGCTCCCGATTCCAACGGCCAGGACCGCCTGAACGACCTCTACCAGAAGATGATCAGCCTCCCTGGACGCGCCAAGACCATGAAGGACATGGGCGAGACGCTGCGGGTTCTGGTTGGCCTGGAGCGTCAGGCTTTCGGGCTGGACGGCGCCGAGAACGACCCGGACGCACCAGGAGCAGGCAAGGTCCTCACGGACGCCGAGCGCGCCGTGCGCCTCTCCCGCTTCATCAATGGCAACCCGGCAGCGCTGGCAGCCATTTCCGCGCTGACCAAGTGAAGGTGTGCCGTGCTCGTCCCGTCCGCCTCCGTCACCATCCACAACGCCACGCTGACCACGGACTCGCGCCGGGTGGCGAAGCACTTCAAGCGCTTGCACAAGAACATCCTCCGGGCCTACGACGACCTTAGCTGCAGCGACGACTTTCGTCGGCCAATTCTGAGCCGACGATGGCAGAGGTGGTCGGCCCGAAGGGGGCCACCCGCCTCGAACGCATCGTCCACATGTCCAAGGTCGGCTTCATGTTTCTGGTCATGGGTTTCACCGGCAAGGAGGCCGCCCGTGTCAAAGAAGCCTGCATCCTCGCGTTCAACGCGATGGCTGAGCAGTTGCAGCTCGTGGAGCGCGCCGGCTTCCCCTCCTATTGGAAGCAGAGACTCGAGCTGGAGAAGCGCGACCAAAACTCATTCTCCTGGGCTTCGTTTGGATCTCGCAAAATGCTCGATCGTCGCAGGACGTTGCCCGGCATCCGCACCGAGCGGGCGCGTCTGGAAGCCGCGATGCACCAGCCGCTGCCCGGCGTCGAGGGGCCGAAGGGTCTCTCTAACGCACATGCGCTCCGGGCCGTGCCGCACAGCCGGCGCGCAAGCAACGACTCCAAGAGCAAGCGCTCGGCTTGAACCTCCCCCAAGGGCCGAATCGCTGGTTTCCAAGGCCGTGGTTTCCACCGAGGACGCAGTTTGATCGAAGCGAGGGCCCATGTC
>NZ_JBFUIU010001191.1:0-2117 GCF_056401695.1 Variovorax sp. P4_D9 | reverse complement strand
CCATGATCTGCGCTTCGGGAATCCCGCGATCCAGACACGACAGCGCATGCGCCCGGTTCACTTCGCGCGAATGATGGATTCCCTTGCTTCGAATCTCCTCGATGACCGACCGATCCTTCTCGGTCAAATGCAATTCGGTCTGGCGCATGAGAACTCCTTCGTAACCCCAACGGGGATAGACGGAGTGTATGCATGTTCCGTTATTTACGTGTCATTGTACTAGTTGCCGCGACAGCCGCTTTGGGCCTTTTCAGTCTTGTTCCGTCGTCGTCCTGGGCGGTCACCTGCGCGCAGGGCGTCTATCGCGCCGGCTGCACCGGCCCCAACGGTGCGGCAGTGGTCAAGAAGCCGCCGCCGGCGCAGGTCACTTGCGCCAAGGGCGTCTATCGCGAGGGTTGCGTCGGACCGCGGCGGCGCAGCGGTTCGCAGGCGCTACTAGCTGCCGACCACGACGCGGCCCTCTGCGGATCGCTTCTACAGCGGGTGGACCTCGCCGATGCCGAGTTGCTCGAGCAGTCGGGCAACGCTGGTGCGAGCCACCGGCAGCGGCGTCGTCTCGCCGCGCAGCTTCAGGCTGACCTTGCCCTCCTCGCGCAGGATCTGCTCGGCGAAGTCGAGGTTCGCGAGGTAGCTGCGATGGATCCGGAAGAACGAGGCGCCGTCGAGCCGCTCCGCCAGGTCGCTGATGTTGAGATTGCAGAAGCTCGGGCCCTGCGCGGTGCTGACCCAGGTGTAGTGGCCTTCCGAGCGGATGTAGGTCACGTTCTCGACATCGACCAGCACGATCCGATTCTGCGAGACGGTGGGGATCTTGTTCAACTGCCGCTTCGCCGGCGCGGGTTTCTCGGCCAAGAGGCTGGCCGGCATCATCGACGGCGCGGGCTCCTCGCCGCTCACGAGCTCGGTGATGTCGTAGAAGATCAAGGTGTAGCCGGTGGTGTCGCCGCGCAGATCGGAGAGCTTGGTCACCTTGATCAACAGCACCCGCTCCGGAATGTTGATGATCATGGTCATAGGCGGCGGGTTGCTGACCGGGCATTCGGCCTGGTCGAGCAGGAACTTCACCTTGGCCACCGAGCGCTCGGGGTGGAACGACAACACCATCTTCTCGAAAGGCTGCTTGTCCTCGACCGGCAGCAGGCGTCGAGCCAGGCTATTCATGGCCATGACCCGGAGCTCGCGGTCCAACTGGACCACGCCAGGGTCGAATCGTTCCAACAGATAGAGCGGACTGCGCACGGGCATCGGTGTCTCCAACGGCGTGTGATCCGCCTTGACGCGATTGGAGCATTGTTTCGGCCCGCTGGTGAGCCGCGGTACGGCAGTTCCCGAGGCCAGCCTGCCGCTCAGCGGTCCTTGCGCAGCAACCGGCGCAGTGTCGGCCGAGGCGCCACCCCGGATGGCGCATCCAGCCGCTGGCGGTAAGCGGCGCGCTGGGCCTGGAGCACCGCGGCGAGCGCGGCGACGCTGGCCTCGTCGTAGTGCCAGACCCCGCTCACCGCGAAGTGGCCGGCCTGCCCGGCATGCGGCTTGGGGTTGATTCGAATGCTGTTGGTCCCGATGCTCTGGAGGATCTCGGCACGGGCGCTGGCCAGAGTCGCCTCGCGGCCTTCGAAGGCCTCGATGTCGCGGCTCAACTCGATGCCGATGGCATGGATCGACGGGTAGCGCTCGGCGATGAAGCTCACCACCTCGGCGAGCACCAGTTTTGGCAGTGCCTTGGCGCGGAAATCCGCGAAATCGGTGGTGAGGAAGTTCTCGACGCGCACCTCGTCGCCCCCCGGACTCATCGTGACGGACTGGACCCGGCCGATGAGGGTGGGACCGTCATAAACCTCGATCGGTTCACCCAGCACATAGGGGCAGCCCTGCGGACCGGTCAGGTGCAAACTCTGGAAAGACATGAATTGAAAAGCGTGGCCCAGCGCACACTGTACTTGGCGCGGCAAGGAAGGGCATTTCCAACTGTCGCCTGTGGCACCCGGCCGGCCGGCCCCGATGCGCTCAGCGGCTGTGCGCCTCGGCCCAGCGCACGATGTCGGCCGCGCCCATCGCCCCGGCTTGGCGGGCCACCTCGCGCCCACCCTTGAACGGCCACCTCGCGCCCACCCTTGAAC
>NZ_JBFUIU010001190.1:0-2120 GCF_056401695.1 Variovorax sp. P4_D9 | reverse complement strand
CAGAGTACGAATAGCGCAGGACTGGCACTCACATGCGAAGAAGAACCATGGAGACTTTCCCACCTTTTGGTTGGAGCGACCGCTTCACATTGGGATTCGCCCTGATGGACCAAAACCACAAAGAGTCTGTGCTGTTGGTCGACGCTCTAAGCAAAGCGAGTGGATGGATCAACTGATTCGGCGCCACTGGACGCCGGTCTGCCTCATCGAGAGGTGTCTGGACCCAAGGGGACGCCCGTGCGAGGACGCGACCGTGCGACGGACTCCAACAGCCAGCCGAGCGGCACGTCCGTGGCTCCCAGCGGCACGCAGGGTCTCGTGTCGGACTGCCGCAGCCATGCGCTCGGGCAACTGGTGTGAGGTGCTCCATCGTTCTTGTTTGCATCGCCAGATTTGTTTTCGCCCGGCGAGCATGACGAGTCCGGAGAAGCTGGCGAACTTGGATGTCCAGTAACTGATGCCGTGGCTAACCTTGGAAAGACTTTCAATGAATAAATCTCTTGTCGCTCTGGCTACTCTGGCTGCTGCCGGGGTCGCCTCAGCCCAATCGACCGTCACGCTGTTTGGGGTGGTTGACGCTGCCGTGAGCCACTATGAAAACAAGACAGAAAACGGGCTAGGCAACTCCTTCAAGACCAGCCAAAGCGTGCTAAGCAGTTCGGGATACAACGCCAGCCGTCTGGGCTTCCGTGGCACAGAAGACCTCGGTGGCGGCTTGGCAGCCAGCTTCTGGCTGGAAGCCGCTATCAACACCGACACCGGCACGGGCGCTGCCTCCGGTGGCGGTCTGAGCTTCAACCGTCGTTCAACGGTGAGTTTGTCCGGCGTCTTCGGAGAGATCCGTCTCGGCCGGGACTTCACCCCGACCTTCTGGAATGACAACGTCTTTGACCCCTTCGGGCCCAGCGGCGTGGGTAGCAGCATCATCGTGACAGCCAACGGCTTCAGTTCCAGCGGTGCGCTCACAAACGGCTTCACGGCGAACAACCAATACAGAAGCGCGAGTAACTCGGTCGGCTACTTCCTGCCGCCGAACCTGGGTGGCTTCTATGGCCAGTTCATGTACGCCTTCAACGAGCAGGTCTCGTACGATCCGGGCACGGTGACGCCTCCCGGCGCTGCCGCGATCATCGCGAACCCGGCACTCGCAGCCATCGGCAACAACGCACGTGCAGGACGCTACGTCGGAGGTCGCGTCGGCTACGCCAACGGCCCGCTCGACGTCGCTGTGTCCTACAGTGAATCCACCGTGGCCAGCAACTTCTACCGCGGCATCACGCAGAATCTCGACACGTGGAGCCTGGGTGCCTCGTACGACTTCGGCGTCGTCAAGGTGTTCGGCGAGTATTCGGATGCCAAGCTCAAGAACGACGTGTCCGCCCTCACCGTTGCAGGCGTCTTAGGCGTGACTGATCCCAGCGCTAAGGGCTGGCTGCTCGGCGCAACCGTGCCGGTTGGGCCTGGTCTGATCCGCGTCGCCTACTCGGCCGTCGACTACAGCGACACTCTGGGTGCACTGAACCAGGTCTTCGGCGTGCGCAGCGACCCGAAGGCTGACAAGGTCGCCATCGGCTACGTTCACAACCTGTCGAAGCGTACGGCGCTGTATGCAACGGTTGCTCGCATCAACAACAAGAATGGCGCCGACCTGCTGGTGGGTGGCACCGCGAACTTCGTCCGGCCAGTTGCAGGCGTGACCGGTCCACTGACCCCGAAGACTTCATCTGGGTACGACCTCGGGATCCGTCATGCCTTTTAATCCGTAAGCGCGGGGGCTCAACGCAAAGATCCGGTGAGCTACGACATGATTTGCAAAGCGGACACGGTCGGTGTCTTCCAGATCGAGAGCCGCGCACAGATGAGCATGCTGGATCCATTTGATTTCAGTGCAAAAAGTGACGCAGTGCCCYCCCTGGCCTCTTTCTGGTTTTCGAGGGGCTTTTGTCAGTTTTGTCAGATTTTTTTGTCAGCGGCATCGTGGCGCCCATTTCACAATTTGAGTCTCGGAACGGGTACTAGTTGGCAGTTCCGAGGGCCGCGCCCCTTGGCGAACTTCCTGAGCCGCTTGAAACTCGGGTGGATGAACATCCCCAAATTGCTGCTGCCCATGGGCCTTGTAC